>DATJTR010000400.1:0-3988 GCA_035503215.1 Pirellulales bacterium | reverse complement strand
TTCAGTTCGGACAACGAGGATCCCTCGCTGGCGCTTCGGGTTAGTGTCGAATCGAGTGGCGATTCGGAAGGCGGTGTTTCGGACGACGCGAATCCCTCGCTGGCGCGTCGGGTTAGTGATCGGAATGGCGAAGCCGCGATTGGGGAAACGCCCGCGGCGACCGGCAACGCCACGCCGCCGGTGGTGCCGGCACGCGACCAGGGGGTGATCGTCTCGGGCGAGACGACCAAGGCGATGTCGATCGAAACGATTCTGCCGGTCGATATCGATCGCTTTCCTTGGTCGGGACATTTGGGCACGCGGCTCTTGGGCCAAGTGATCGCGCAGATCGAGTCGGCCCGCACTTCGCTCTTGTTCACGAACACTCGCAGCCAGGCCGAGATTTGGTTTCGCTCGCTACTGCGGGCCCGTCCCGACTGGGCGGCCGAGTTGGCCCTGCACCACGGCTCGCTCGATCGCGACTTGCGGGCGTATGTCGAAGACCGCCTGCGGGCCGGCACCATCCGAGCCGTGGTGTGTACTTCGAGCCTCGACCTGGGAGTCGATTTTTCGCCGGTCGATCAGGTGTTGCAAATCGGCAGCCCCAAAGGAATCGCGCGCCTCTTGCAGCGTGCCGGCCGTAGCGGCCATCAACCCGGGGCGCTGAGCCGGGTGGTGTGCGTGCCGACGCACTCCTTCGAGTTGATCGAGTTTGCCGCCGCGCGCCAGGCGGCCCTGGCCGGCGAGATCGAGGGGCGCGATCCAATCGAACGGCCGCTCGACGTGCTGGCCCAGCACCTGGTGACGATCGCTCTTGGAGGCGGCTTCGCCACGCGGGCGCTGTTCGACGAAGTGCGCACCACGTATGCCTTTCGCCGGCTCTCGCGTGCCGAGTGGAATTGGGCCCTCGATTTCGTCAGCCGCGGCGGGCCGGCCCTGCGAGCCTATCCGCAATACGCCCGCATCAAAAAGAAGCGGGGCCGCTTTGCTGCCACCGACGCCTTGGTGACGCGGATGCATCGCATGTCGATCGGCACGATCACCAGCGAAGCGTCGATCCTGGTGCGCTACATGGGAGGCGGCACGCTGGGCACGATCGAAGAATCGTTCATCGCCCGGATCAAGCCGGGGGATCGATTCGTTTTCGCCGGCCAGACGCTGGAACTGGTGCGCTACCGCGACATGACCGCCTTCGTGCGAAAGAGCGCCCGCACCTCGGGCGTGGTGCCCCGCTGGGATGGCGGCCGGTTTCCCCTCTCCAGCCAGTTAGCGGCGGCCGTGCGGCGGCAATTCCAGCTCGCCCGGCGGGGTCGCTATCAATCGCCCGAGATGGAGGCGGTCCGCCCGCTGATGGAGCTGCAAGCCCGCTGGTCCGATTTGCCCGGCCCCGACGAGCTGCTGATCGAGCACGCCCGCGTGCGCGAGGGCTATCAATGGTTCGTCTTTCCTTTCGAGGGGCGCAGCGTGAATGAGGGGCTGGCCTCGCTGTTGGCCTATCGGCTGGCCCAAAAGACGCCGGCGTCGATCACCATCACGCCCAACGACTACGGTTTCGAATTGCTGTCGAGCGTGCCGTTCGAGCTGGGCGAGGCCGAGTGGCGATCGTTGCTATCGACCGACCGCTTGCGCGAGGACCTGCTCGACTGTTTGAACACCGGCGAACTGGCCCGGCGGCAGTTTCGCGATATCGCCCGCGTGGCCGGCCTGGTGTTTCAAGGTTATCCCGGCGCGCCGCGCACTGCGCGGCAGTTGCAAGCATCGAGCGGACTGTTGTACGACGTTTTTGTGGAGTACGATGCGGGGAACATGCTGTTGGACCAGGCCCGGCGCGAGGTGCTCGACCGGCAGTTGGAAACCAGTCGGCTGGCCCGGGTGCTCGCTCGTCTGTCGCGAAAGCGGCTGCTGGTGAACGACACGCCGCGGCTGACTCCACTGGCGTTTCCCTTGTGGGCGGCGCGGATTCAAACCAGCCACCTCACGAGCGAGCGCTGGACCAACCGCATCCACCGGATGATCGCCCAACTGGAAAAAGCCGCCGATCCGCCGCCACGCGAAGCGAAGAAAAAACTCGTGCCGCGCTGACGGCCGCGGGCTTAGGTTCGTCCTTGAAGCCGAACGCCTACTGCCTTTTCGATAACGGAGTATCGCGATCATGATCGACATCGACTGGGGGGGCGAGCGATTAACGATCCTGCCGGAACGGGCACTCTACTGGGCGCGGCGAAAGTCGCTGATCATTGCCGATCCGCATTTCGGCAAGGCCGCCACGTTCCGCCATGCCGGCATTCCGGTGCCGCAAGGCACGACGGCCACCGACTTGGATCGGCTGCGGGCCTTGCTCCGCCGCACGGCGGCCGAGCGGCTGGTCGTTTTGGGAGATTTCTTTCATTCCCGTAGCGGCCGGCAGCCCGAAACTTTGGCTGCGATCGCGGCCTGGCGGGCCGAGCATCGGGAGCTGTCGGTGCTATTGGTTCGCGGCAATCACGACGACCATGCCGGCGATCCGCCTGCCGATTGGGACATCGTCTCCACGGCCGATCCGACGCGCGACGAGAGCTTGTGGATGGCGCATCATCCCAAGGGGCGGCGCGACGGATTCGTGCTGGCCGGGCATTTGCACCCGGCCCTGACGCTCGACGATTGTTGCGGTTCGAGCGTGCGGAGCGTTTGCTTTTGGTTTCGGCAGCGCGTGGCGGTGTTGCCTGCGTTTGGCCGGTTCACCGGCGCCAAGAGCGTGCGGCCCAGCGCGTCGGACCGGGTGTTCGTGGTCGATAGTGAGTCGGTGATCGAGATTCCGCAGCAGATTTTCTCCCCGGCTCGGGCCTGATCGGCCCCCCGCCTCGCCGGCCGGCAGTTTGATATAATGTTGTCGTCGGATTCGGCCCCCGCGGCCGGCCGACTCGCCCACCGGCGAGGCGGCGAAAGCAGCATTTTTCCCGAGGGACTCAGGCGATGGAAGATCCGGAAGATCTCGTTTCGGTTTATCAGGCGGCCAACCCGACCGAGGCCTATTTCGTTCACAACCTGCTGATCGATGCCGGCATCCAGGCCGAGGTGACGGAAGAAAACGAGCCCTTTGCCGGCCTGCCGATCGTGCCCCCCGACGTGCTCGTCAAACAGGCCGACGAGGCTCGGGCGCGCGAGATCGTGGGCCAATACGAACGCGATCAAGAGGCCCGGGCGAACCGGCCCGACTGGATCTGCGCCAAATGCGGCGCCAAAGTGATCGGCGCCTTCGACGAATGCGACGTCTGCGGTGCCGACCGTCCCGGCACCTGACCCGACCAGCGATCTCTGTAACCACCGGCGGAGCGATGGCAGTGAGGCACGAGCAACTTTGGGCGCCCTGGCGACTGGGATACATCCAAGGGACCGATGCCTCGCCGCCGGTTGACGAACGCTCGCTGGCCTGGCTTCCTGGGGCCGACAGCGGCTGCTTTTTGTGCCGCGCCGTGGCTGCTAGCGGCGATGCCTCGCGCCAAAATGCCGGCCACGCTCTGGCCGCCGGACAGCAGCCGCCCGACCGGCGCAATCTGATCGTCGGTCGGACCGAGCTGAGCGTGGTAATGCTCAATCGCTATCCCTATAACAACGGCCACCTGCTGATCGCCCCCTTGCTGCACAAGGGCCGGCTCGACGAACTGGAAGACGTCGAGCAGCTCGATTGCCAGCGCACTCTGGCGCGCTGCATTGGAATTCTCGGGCGGGAGCTGCGGGCCGAGGGTTTTAACGTGGGCCTGAATCTCGGCCGAATCGCCGGCGCCGGCTTGCCCGGCCACCTGCATTGGCACATCGTCCCTCGCTGGAACGGCGACACCAACTTCATGGCCACGATGGCGGGCATCCGGGTGATTCCGCAAGCGCTCGACGCGCTGTGGGAAGTTCTCGACGCGGCCTGGCGCGCCGGCGGCTCGTGACCGGCGAGCGCTCGTGCCGTAGTACCAATTTCGCAGCGATTAAGTCCGAAAGGCATTTTACGAATGGGCTCTAGCGACGCTCCAGCGATCGC
>DATJTR010000399.1:0-2391 GCA_035503215.1 Pirellulales bacterium | reverse complement strand
CGACATGCCCGGGCCGCCGAACGTGAACGGATCGGCCGGCACGAAGGCGTCCGCGGGCACGGCATCGGGGTCATGCTCGGCGTCGGCGGTCGGAGCGACGGTGTTCGCGGCGCCATCGGCCTTGAGCTCTTCGATTTCGGCCAGTTTTTCCAACAGCCACAACCGCCCGGCGCGAACCTGATTTTCGACCGCGGCGGCCCGGGCATTCACTTCGGCTTCGCGGTGGTCGAGGGACGCCTGCTGCTTGCCCAACTGCGTGGCGAGTTGCGCCGCGTGGCTTTGAATCTGCTCGAAGGTTTGCGCCGGCGGCAAGGCGAGTGGATTGGGCGGAGCGGCCCAGGACGGCACGGAACTCGGTGCCGTGACGGGTATCGCCTGGGAAACTTCGGCCAGATCGAACGACAGCGGCTCGTCGATCGGCGCTGGTTCGGCGGCCGCGATTTGATGAGGCGGATCGATGCGCGTCGTCACCAGCACGCCTTCCGGGCCAGATTTGGCCGCGGAAGGCGTCGACGACTGCAGCGCGCCGATCTCTCTCGGTTTGGGCATTGCGTGGCGTCCTCAGAGTCGGCGAACCGGCTGGCGGACCGCCCGATGCGCCGCTGCGGAATCGCGGCGGCGCAGGGATCGCGCAATCGGCAAAGTCGACCTAATCTGAAAGATCGGCAAGCTCGGGCCAGCAGCGCCAGAAAATCTCGCCGCCCCTCACGCCAGCAAATCCCCGCGCACGCTACGGCGCACGACAGCAGCGCGGGCGCCAGCAGCGCGAGATGGCTTAAGGCGGGGAGTATGGGTGCAACAAACACCGGGCGCGCAGCGCTACCTTGCGGAGGCGCAACAATCCCCGGCCGTTCAATCGACAAGGACCGCGCTACTTGGCGGCGTCGATCGCCTCTTGCAGTTTCGCCTTCGGCTGCATGCCGACGAAGCGTTCGACCACCTGGCCGTGATTGAAGATCATCAGGGTGGGAATGCTGATGACGCCGTAGGTTTGGGCCGAAGCGGGGCTATTGTCGATGTTCACCTTGCCGATTTTCACGGCCGGCGTGTTTTCCGAGGCCAGCTCGTCGATCAGCGGGGCGATCATCCGGCAAGGGCCGCACCAGGGGGCCCAAAAGTCGACCAGCACAGGAACGGGCGATTCGAGGACTTCTTTGCGGAAATTCTCGTCGGTGAATTCAGGGAGCTTGGACATGACTGGCTATCCTCCAACGTTTCGATCGTGCCCAGGGGTAAAATCGGCCGCACGGCGCGGTCGGGGCGAGACCTTTTTGTCCCGTCCCGCGCATCCCTCCGAGGGAGATTGGCGCGACCCAAACGGTCCAGGGTGTTTTGGTTAAGTGAACGAATTATAGGAAGCGCCAGGGGGGTGTCAAAGGGTGACGGCCGGCGGGCAATTTGTGGTAACTTGATAGCCGGCCACAGGATTCGACGCCGACGGGATGACGGCCGGAGGCGCGGTTCCCGGGCCTCGACAGTTTCTCCACTCGCGCTGGTTTCTGGCAGCCTTAGCACGAACCGACTGAGCGACCGATGTCCACCCCGCCCACCGAAATGGCATGTTTTGTCGCCACCCGGCAGCCCGACGGCACGACCCGCGGAGCAGTGGAGTGGCGACCGATCGGCGATCTGCCTCCCGGGGATGTGCTGATCCGCGTGGCGTATTCGTCGCTGAATTATAAAGACGCGCTCAGCGCAAGCGGTCATCCGGGAATCACGAAGCACTATCCGCACGTGCCGGGGATCGATGCCGCCGGGCACGTGATCGCCAGCAATTCCGATCGGATTCAGGTCGGCCAGACCGTGATCGTTACGGGCTATGAATTGGGGGCCACGCGGTGGGGGGGCTACGCCCAATTCATTCGCGTCCCGGCCGATTGGCCGATCGTGCTGCCCGCCAGGCTATCGCTGCGGGAAAGCATGATTTACGGCACGGCCGGCTTCACGGCGGCCCAATGCGTGGCGGCCCTGCGGCTGCATGGCGTGCAGCCGGACAAGGGGGAGATCGTGGTAACCGGGGCCAGCGGCGGCGTGGGCAGCCTGGCGGTTGCCATTCTGGGCCGGCTCGGCTACCACGTGGTGGCTGTCAGCGGCAAACCGGCAGCGGCCGAATTACTCGGCAAGCTGGGGGTCAAGGAGATTCTCACACGCGACGCGGTTGTCGACACATCGACAAAGCCGCTGTTGTCCGCGCGCTGGGCCGGCGCGGTCGATACCGTGGGTGGAGCGACCCTGGCGACGATTCTCCGCTCGTTGAACCCGGGCGCCTGCGCCACGGCCTGCGGCCTGGTCGGTGGCGTCGAGCTGCCGCTGACCGTTTATCCATTCATTCTGCGAGGCGTGAGCCTGGTGGGCATCGATTCGGCCTGGCCGACGACCGAAGTGCGCGAG
>DATJTR010000398.1:0-15018 GCA_035503215.1 Pirellulales bacterium | reverse complement strand
GCGATGCCGAGCAGGCGCAGGAACTGCTGCTGCTGTACCAGTTGAGCATTCGGCTGCTGGGCTGCGACGAGCCGGACGAGGTGGTGCGGGTCGCTCTGGAACTGTTGGTCGATTGGACGCATGCCACGCTGGCCGGGTTTTTGTGGATCAGCGACGACGGGCAATTGAAGCCCAAAATCCTCATGCCCGCGGCCCAGTCGGAGGCGGTTGCCTTGAGCAAATCGCTGACCGACCTCGTCTGCCGGCAAAAGAACGCGGTGTGGATTGCCAACGAGTCGTCGTCGAATCCCCGCGAAAGCTTGCAGCATTACGCCGACGCGGTGTGCGTGCCTTTGATCCATGACGGCGCGCCGATGGGAGCCGTCCACGCGTATCTGGATCACGGTCGATTCCGTCAGATCGATTTCGAATTTGCCATTTCGTTGGCCAACATCGCGGCCGTGGCGCTGGCGCGCGCTCGGCGCGAAACCCGGCTGCAAACCGATTATCTGCGGCTCGTCGATCAATCTCCCGGCCATGCCGAAATGATCGGCGAAAGCCGGCCGATGCGCGAGCTGAAGTCCAAAATCAACCGGCTCTCGCGGGCCACCGGCTGCGTGCTCATTCGCGGCGAAAGCGGAGTGGGCAAGGAACTGGTGGCCCGGGCGCTGCACCGCGCCAGCCAGCGCGCCGACCGGCCGATGCTGGCCGTCAACTGCGCCGCGATTCCCGCCGATCTGATGGAAAGCCAGCTTTTCGGTCACAAGGCCGGCTCGTTCACCGGGGCCGACCGCGACCACGTCGGTTATTTCCAGCAGGCCGATTTGGGGACGTTGTTCCTCGACGAGGTCGGAGAAATGACGCTTGAAGGGCAGGCCAAGCTGCTGCGGATTCTCGAAGGGCATTCGTTTCTGCCGGTCGGGGCCACCGAGGAAGTGACCGTTGACGTGCGGGTGATCGCGGCCACGAACCAGGACCTGCAGAACTACGTCCGCGAGAAAAAGTTCCGCGAAGATTTGTATTACCGGCTCAGCGTGTTCGAACTGCAGGTTCCTCCGCTACGAGAGCGCGGCGAGGATATCGGGCTGTTGGTCGATTTCTTCCTCGATCACTTTCGCAAGCAGCATGGCCGCCCGGGACTGGGGATTTCGCCCGAGGCGCGGGCCAAGCTTTTGGGCTATCAATGGCCGGGAAATGTGCGGCAGTTGCGCAACGTGATCGACAGTGCCGTGGTGCTGGCCGACGGCGACCGGATCGAAGTGGGCGATCTCGGTTTGCGCGGCGTGGCCAGCGGCGAGCTGGAGTCGCTCGACCTGGAAATGTGGGAACGCCGCCTGATCGGCGAGGCCCTCCGGCGCACCGACGGCAATGTGCCCGACGCGGCGCGTCTATTGGGGATTGGCCGAGCGACGCTGTATCGCAAGATCGAGCAGTTCGGCATCAATCGCGAATCGGGCCGGCCTGCGTTCCCCGAGCGCTGAGACCGCCTGACCGTTCCGGACGCGCCGCCCGAAAGGCTTGCTGCCGCGCATGACCGCTGAGCTTTGGGAATTCTGGATTGATGTGGGAGGAACGTTCACCGATTGCTTTGCCCGCCGGCCTGACGGCACGCTGGTGCGGCACAAGCTCCTTTCCAGCGGCGTGACGAAAGGGGTCGTTGCGACCGGCTCGACGCGCGAAATGATCGTCGATCCGGCTCGCGCCTCCGATCCGCCCGGATTTTGGCGCGATTGGAAATTGGAGCTCGTCGATGCCGAGGGGCGCGTGGTGAGCGGAGCGGTCGTTGCCGATTCTGGAATAGGGGTATTTGGCGACGCAGCAGGCTGGCTGCGTCTGGCCACGCCGCTCACAGCCGAGCCACCGGCTGGGGGCCGATACGAGCTTTCCTCGTCGGCCGAGGCGCCGCTGGTGGCGATCCGCTATTTGCTTGGCCTGGCGGCTGGCGAACCCGTGCCGCCCGTACGTGTGCGGCTGGGCACGACGCGGGGCACGAACGCCTTGCTGACGCGCCGCGGTGCTCGGGTGGCACTTGTCACGACGCGCGGTTTCGGCGACGTGTTGGCAATCGGCTATCAGAATCGGCCGCGGTTGTTCGATTTGGCGATCCGCAAGTCCGCGCCGCTGGCGGCCACGAGCGTCGAAATCGACGAACGCGTGGCCGCCGACGGCACCGTGCTCCGCATCCCAGACCGCGCGGCGATTCGCCGCCAGCTCGCCGAACTGCGTGCGGCCGGGATCGAATCGCTGGCGATCGCCCTGTTGCACGCGGTCGCCGAGCCAGCTCATGAGCGACTGGTGGCGGAAATCGCGCGCGAGGTGGGATTCGACGAGATCAGCCAATCGAGCCAAATCGCCCCGCTGGTGAAGCTTGTTCCGCGAGCCGACACGACGACCCTCGACGCCTACCTGAACCCGGTGCTCCGCCGCTACGTGGCGAATTTGCGACAGGCACTGCCGGGCGCCGAACTCAAGATTCTGACTTCGGCCGGCGGCCTGATCTCCGCCGAGCAATTTGCCGGCAAGGACAGCATCCTGTCGGGACCCGCGGGCGGGGTGGTCGGCTTCTCGCGCGTGGCCCAGGCGGCGGGGGCGGCACGAGCAATCGGTTTCGACATGGGGGGCACGAGCACCGACGTCTCGCGGTTCGACGGCACGTTCGATTTCGAGTACGAGACCGAAAAGGCGGGCGTGCGGGTCGTCGCTCCGATGCTGGCGATCGAAACGGTGGCGGCTGGCGGCGGATCGATCTGTCGCTTCGACGGCGTGAAGTTGGTCGTTGGGCCCGATAGCGCCGGAGCCGATCCGGGGCCGGCCTGCTATGGCCGCGGCGGACCCCTGACGATCACTGACGTCAATTTCTACCTCGGCCGCATTCCGGCCGCGCATTTTCCTTTTGCCCTCTCATCCGGGGCCGTCCAAGGACGCTTGCAAGAAATTGCCGACGAACTGTCGGCGGCCGGCAAACCGCTGGCCCTGGCGGATCTGGCCGAGGGATTCGTGCGGTTGTCGAACGCGCACATGGCCAAAGCGATTCGCACCATCTCGCTGGCCAAGGGATACGATCCACGCCGTTACTTGCTCGTGCCGTTCGGCGGCGCGGGGGGGCAACATGCTTGTGCCCTGGCCGACGAACTCGGCGTTCGACGCATTCTTTGTCATCCCGATGCGGGACTGCTCAGCGCCTATGGAATGGGGCTGGCCGACGTTACCCGGCATCGGGCATTGGGAGTTTATCGGCCTTATTCGCTCGACGCCGCCCGAGGGCTCGCAGGCGAATTGTCCACGATGGCCGCCGAGGCTCAGGGCGAAATCGTTCACGAGGGAATCGCGCCCGAGCGGATCGAAGTTCGCCAGTCACTGGAGCTGCGCTATCAAGGGGTCGAGCAGGCGCTGGTGATCCCGGAACCGGCTGACGGCGATTATGCCGCCGCGTTCGCGGCCGAACATCAAAAGCTCTACGGCTACGTCCATGCTGGCCGGTCGCTGGAGATCGCAACAGCCCGGGTGGAAGTGCGTGGCCGATCGAGCACGTCGCCGCCAAGGTCGTCGCGCGTTCCCCCGCGCACGCCTAGAGCTGCCGCGCGGTCGCCGATGTACGTCGGCGGCCGGTGGCACGAGGCCCAAGTCTTCACACGCGATCAATTAATGCCCGGCGATGCGATCCAGGGGCCGGCAATCATCGCCGAGGCATCGTCGACCACGGTAGTCGATCCCGGTTGGCGGGGCGAAGTGTTGAGCCAAGGCGAACTGCTCATCGAGCGAGCAGAGGAAGCGCCCGATGGAACACCGACGACGCGAGGCAACGCATCGGCAGCCGACATTGCCGATCCCGCGCTTTTGGAGATTTTCAATCATCGGCTGGCGGGCACTGCCGAGGAGATGGGGCTGACGCTCCGTAACACGGCCAGCAGCGTAAACGTGAAAGAGCGGCTCGATTTCAGTTGCGCTATTTTCACCGCCAGCGGCGATCTGGTGGTGAACGCGCCGCATATTCCGGTTCACTTGGGAGCGATGAGTGAAACAGTGAAACGGGTGCTCACCGACCATCCGCGGCTTAGGCCGGGGGACGTGCTGGTGACGAACGATCCGTACCATGGTGGCTCGCACTTGCCCGACGTGACGGTGATCACGCCCGTGCATGATCACGAGGGTGAGTTGCGGTTCTTCACGGCCAGCCGAGCCCATCATGCCGAGATCGGTGGAATCGCTCCCGGTTCGATGCCGCCGGCATCGCGTAATCTGGCCGAAGAGGGGGTGGTGATTCGCGATTTTGCGTTGTTCACGGTCGGGGAAGCCCGATGGGATGCCCTGCGAGATTTGCTGGCCAGCGGACCGTATCCCAGCCGAGACGTGCCGACGAATCTGGCCGACATTGCCGCGCAGGTTGCAGCCAACCGCCGTGGCGCCCGCGATCTGGAGGCGCTCGTCGAGCGGGATGGCTGGCCAACGGTTTCGGCCTACATGGAACACATTCAGCAGGCGGCGGCCGATAAAGTGAGCCGGGCCCTGGCTCGATTTGCCGAGGGGACGCGCCAATTTGTCGATCGCTTGGACGACGGCTCGCCGATTGCGGTGACGGTGACGTTGGCCGCCGGCCGGGCCACGTTCGATTTTGCCGGAACCGGCCCGGTGCTCGCCGGCAATTTGAACGCCAATCGAGCGATCACGACCGCGGCGGTGATGTACGTGTTGCGAGCATTGGTCGATGAGGACATTCCGCTGAATCAAGGCGTGCTGCGGCCGGTCGAGATCCGATTGCCTGAGTGTTTGCTTAATCCTCCCGAGCACGAGAGGCCCGAGGACTGTGCGGCCGTGGCCGGTGGAAACGTGGAAACGTCGCAGCGCGTGGTGGACGTTCTCTTGGGCGCACTGGATTTGGCGGCGGCCAGTCAAGGGACGATGAACAACACGCTGTTTGGCAACGACCGTTTTGGTTATTACGAAACCGTGTGCGGTGGCTCAGGCGCAACGGAGCATTCGCCCGGCGCCGCCGCGATACACACTCACATGACCAACACCCGACTGACGGATCCAGAGATCCTTGAGCGCCGCTATCCAGTTCGCCTGTGGGAGTTTTCGATCCGCCACGGTTCTGGCGGAGCGGGCGCCCAACCGGGCGGCGACGGCGCCGTGCGGCGGATCGAGTTTCTTGAGCCGCTCGAGGTTTCGCTGGTCACGTCGCGTCGCGGGCCGTACGCACCGTATGGGTTGCACGGCGGCGAGCCGGGAGCTCTGGGCCGCAACACGCTCGTGCGGGCCGATGGTTCGCGCGAGCCGCTGCCGGCTCAAACGCAGTTTCGCGTGCAGCCGGGCGACCAGTTGCTGCTCGAAACGCCCGGCGGTGGCGGCTGGGGAAAACCGCCGCACGACTAACGCCCGGCGCGTTGATGGCGCCGTTTGTTGACGCCACTATTTAGAGTGCCTATATAGATGGCATGGGCACGATCCGCGGCGATCAACTGCGTGGGCATTTGGACGGGCTGATCCTGGCCTCGCTGGAGCGCGGCGAAGCCCACGGCTGGGATATTTTGCGCAACCTCGAAACCGCCAGCGGAGGAATGCTCGCGCTGAAAGAGGGCTCGCTCTACCCGGCACTCTATCGGCTGGAAGGTCAGGGGCTGCTTGCCGCCCGCTGGGATGAGACGGCGGAGCGTCCAGGTCCGCGACGGCGCGTCTATCGTCTCACCGGCAAAGGTCGGCGGCGACTGGCGGCGGCGCGCGACGAGTGGCGGGCCTTTGTCAGTGTGTTGGGCAGCTTGTTGGGAGCACTGGCATGAAGGCACTGAAGATTGAGGTCGAGCGTGTCGTGCGGCCGATCCAAGCCAGCGGGGCGCGCAAGGACCGCATGCGGGAAGAACTGCTCGCGCATCTGACGCAGCTTTACGAAGAGGAACTGGCCCGCTCGGGCGATCCCGATCTGGCGGTGGGCGCGGCGATCGGCCGGTTCGGCGATGCGGCCACGCTGTCGCGGGAAATGCAGGCCAGCGTTTCGCGGCTGGAGCGATTCACCTACTTCCAACTTCCCATGCCGCGCTGGCAGCGCCGCCGGCTGGGCGAATCGCCGTTGCACTACATACTGCGGCTGAATACTTGGGCCGCAGTGATCACACTCGTTGCCGTGACCCTTCTCGGTTTGCCGCTTTTTTTTGCCGCCAGCCGACGGCCGCATCGGGCCGATCAGGTGAGCCCGGGCCAGGCCGAGGTGTTCCTGATTGGCTTTGCGGCGATTCAAGCGATCACGATTTATGGATGGGCCTTGCTCGGCGAGGCGATGCGGCGGGCGCTCGTCGCCCGGGAGTCCGCGGCTTCGGCAATCGAGCGGCGGCGGGCATTCTGGAGGATCGTCGGTTTTGCCGCGGCCAATGCGGCGCTAAGCGGAATCGTTACCAGCGGAGCGCTGCTATTGTTCGTCTGGGTTTTGCCGATTGACTTTGTTTCGCGAAAGTGGTTCTGGTCGATCACACTGACGGCGATGGTCGCCGGTCCGCCGATGATCTTGCTGCAGGGCCGGGACCAGAGAGCCGCCGTGCGGCGGTTCGACGATTGGGAATCGCTCGACCTGGATGAAGTGCAGCCGGGTTAGCTTGCCGCATCCGCAGGGGAAGGGGACAGTCCGAAGTCCCAATTTGCTGCGAGGACTCCGCAAATTCGGGACCGTCCCCGCTGTTCGTGATCTCACGTTTCAGATTTCCAGATCGATCGGCGGCGCCATGTCGGCCGTGGCAAAATCGCGGCCACCGCGGGCGGCCACGATCACGAGCGCCAGGCCCAGGGTCATTAGCGCCGTGGCGAGCCAATAGGGCAATCCAATGGCGATGCCGTGCAAAGGAATGCCGAGCATCGGACCCAGGATGCGGGCCAGCGAACTGACGCTTTGCGTCACACCGAGGATGCCCCCCTGCTTGGCCGGATCGCTGCGGCGCGAAATCAGCGCGTTGAGCGAGGGCATCATGAAGGCGAAGCCGATCACCACCAGGCTGAGCGCGATAAACAGCGCGGTGGTCTGGCGAGCGGAAATGGCATAAAGCAAAGCGAGAAAGCCGACGATGTCGAGCAGCGCGCCGGCGCTGGCCATGCGTCCCTCGGAGATTTTTCCGGCCATCCGCCGAACCAGCACGCCTTGGGCAAAGGTGAGGGTCAGGCCGATGTAAGCGAAGGTCCACCCGACCTGCTGCAGGTTGAATTGAAACGGCGCCTGTTCGGTTTCGCCCTTGAGCAGCAGCGACAGTGTCGTCTCGAAATTGGCAAACGACAGAATGCAGATGAAGAACGCGACGAGCAGCGGGCCGATCGACGGAGTCTTGAGCGCGGCGGCCAAGGCGGTCAGGTCGAGCCAGTGCCTTTCCGAACCGGTGATGGACGGATCGAGCGATTCGGGGAGCTTGAACAGGGCCAAGGCGAAGGCGCCAGCGGACAGGGCCGCCGCCAGATAGCCAGGGCCGGGGCCAGCCTGTTCGCTACCGCTGGGCAACGCCAGCGCGCCCAACAGCGGCCCGAACGTGAATCCCAGGCCAAATGCCGCCCCAATCAGCGCCATGCCCTTAGCGCGGTTTTCCAGCGTCGTGCTGTCTGCAATGTAGGCCTGGGCCGTGGAGATCGTGGCGCCAGCGATGCCGGCCCCGACGCGAGCCACGAACAGCCCGACCAGGCTTTGAAAAACTGTCGCCACGCCGAACAGCGTGTAAAACACGACGCTCCCTCCCAAGCCCAAGAGCAAGACGGGCCGCCGGCCGATGCGATCGGAGAGCCGTCCCCAGAGCGGGGCGAATAGGAACTGCATGGCCGAGAAGCTGGCCATCAACAGTCCCAGGGTCGCGGGCGAGGCGTGGAACTGTTCGCCGTAAAGGGGCAACAGCGGCAGCACCATCCCGAAGCCGAGCAGATCGATAAACACCGTCAAGAAGATGACCAGCAGCGAACCGCGGCGCGGGCTTTCAACCATGACTGGATTGTCGACCGTCTCAAAGCTTGATGAGCATGCGCGCCGAGCGGCGCACAACGTTATGTCCGCGATGAGTTTACTCGAACGTCCGCCAGGCCGCCACCGCGGGGCGACCGACGGCTGCGACGGGCGGAGCACTCGAACAACCGGCCGCGTTGTTTCCGAGGCGGCGCCGCAATAGAATTCCACGATGCTTCACACCACGTTTCTCGAACGCCGTCGACTCGAATCGCTATCGCGCGGCGACCTGGCCGAGCACCAGCGGCGGCGGCTGAACGTGCTGGTCAAAGCCATCTTGCCGCGGAACCGGTTCTACGCCGAAAAGCTGGCGCCGCAGTTCGATTTCGACCGACTGTCCGACGCCAACGGGCCGCTCGGCTCGCTCGACGAGTTGGCCGAGTGGCCTTACACGTTCAAAGAAGAGCTGCAGCCCGTGGCTGGCTCGGAGCCGTGGGCTTCGAATCTGACTTTTCCGCAAGACGATTACTTGCGCTATCATCAGACGTCGGGAACGCGCGGCCGGCCGATGGCGGTGCTCGACACGGGTGAGGACTGGCAATGGTGGCTCGAATGCTGGCAATACGTCTTCGATGCGGCGGACATCCAGCCCAACGATCGACTGCTGATGGCGTTTTCGTTCGGGCCGTTCGTCGGTTTTTGGAGCGCCTTCGAAGCGGCTATCGCCCGCGGCTGCCTGGTCGTGCCGGCCGGGGGGCTGACGACCTTGGCCCGACTGGAGATGTTGCGTTCGGCCCGGGCAACCGTGGTCTTTTCCACTCCCAGCTACGCCTTGCACATGGCCGAGGTAGGAGCGGCCCACCAGATCGACGTGGCCCATCTCGGCCTGCGAAAGGTGGTGCTGGCGGGCGAACCGGGGGGCTCGATTCCGCACGTGCGGGCGCGTATCGGGGAACTGTGGGACGCCGAGGTTTTCGATCACGGCGGGGCTACGGAGATCGGGCCTTGGGGTTATGGCGACGCCACGGCCCGCGGCATGCACGTGATGGAGAGCGAGTTCATCGCCGAGTTCCTGTCGCTCGAAACAGGGCAGGCGGCGGTCGAAGGAGAACTTTCGGAATTGGTGCTCACGAACTTGGGTCGCGTCGGCTGCCCTGTCATTCGCTATCGCACCGGCGACCTGGTGCGGCCGATCTGGGAGCATGAAAGCGCGAACCGGTTCGTGCTGCTCGACGGCGGAATCGTCGGCCGGTCCGACGACATGCTCGTCGTGCGTGGAGTCAACATTTTCCCCAGCTCGATCGATCAGATCTTGCGCAGCTTTCCCGAGGTGGTCGAATACCGAACCACGATCGACAAGGCCGGCGCGATGGATCAGATCACGGTCGAAGTCGAAGATCGTTTGGAAGAGCCAGCCCGGATCGCCGAGGAGCTGCGGCTGCGGCTGGGATTGAAGATCGAGGTGTACCCGGTGCCGCTGGGGAGTTTGCCTCGCTTCGAAGGTAAAGGAAAGCGGGTGATCGATCAGCGATGAATGCTAAAGGCGCGAACATGGCGACGGCGTTGCCGCCGGGTTCATTGGCCGGCAAGAATGAAGCCGCGCGCCTGCGGGCCGAAATCCGTGCTGGTCGCCATACGGGTCCGACCGCCGGATTGGCGCTGAGTTGGACGCAAGCCAATGTCGTGATTGTGCCCTCGGCTGCGGCCGGCGATTTCGGCGAATTCTGCCGCTCGAATGCCCGGGCGTGTCCGCTTTTGGATCAGACGGTCCCGGGCGATCCGCATCCACCGACTACGCCCACGGCCGATTTGCGCTGCGACGTGCCGCGTTACCGCGTGTTTCGCCGCGGCGTGGCCGAGGCGACGGAGCCAATCGACATTTTCGAGCTGTGGCGGGATGACCTGGTCGCGTTTTTGCTGGGTTGTTCGTTCACCTTCGAGCGCGCGCTCGCGGCGGCCGGTCTCGCGCCGCGGCATTGGGAGGCCCGCACCAACGTGCCGATGTATCGGACCAATCGTGCGTGCCAGCCGGCTGGGCGGTTCGCCGGTCCTTTGGTGGTCAGCATGCGGCCGTACCGGCTGGAGGACGTGACACGCGTGACGGCCGTAACGGTCCGCTTTCCGCGGATGCACGGCAGTCCGATTCAGGTGGGCGATCCCGGAGCACTGGGCATCAAGGATCTCTCGCGGCCCGACTTTGGCGATCCGGTCGAGATTCGCGCCGGCGAGGTGCCACTATTCTGGGCCTGCGGTGTGACGCCGCAATTGGCGCTGGCGGGGGCAGGTTGCGACTTGGCGATCACGCACAGCCCTGGCTGCATGTTCGTGACCGATTTGCCCGAGTCGGCGATGGAAGAAGATCCGCAAGCGTGCGCAGAGAAAGGCGGGCAGACGGGATGAGCGTGGCCGTGCGACCGACGAAGCTGGAATTGGCCGCGCCGAATCGATTGCGGATCGAATGGAGCGATGGCGAGCGACGGGAGTACACGTTTCGCGAACTGCGGGACCGCTGCCCTTGCGCCACGTGCCGCGAGAAGCGGCAACAGCCCGCGGCCCCGGCGAATCCGCTGCAAGTGCTGACCGCGGCGGAGGCCCGGCCGCTGGCGATCCAAGGGATGGAGCCGGTGGGAAACTACGCCTACTCGATCACGTTCAGCGACGGACACGACACCGGAATTTACACGCTCGAGTTTTTGCGCGAGCTGGGGACGGCGGTTACGCCGTAGCGGCGGTGCGCGATCGCTGGCTCGCGCACAATGCTCTTATCGACCTGCCACCGACCTGCGCTCGTTACTTGCCGATTTTGGGCAAGCCCTTCTTTTCCAGTTCCTTGAAGTCGGCGGAAGAGTCCCCTTCGCCGGGCGGCGCCGCTTTGACCTTGATGACGTCGGACTGGCCGAGGTGGATCTTGTGATAGACCTCGTCGGAGATGACGTAATACCAATCGGCGAAGCGTTCGTTCAGTTCCTTGACGTGCTCTTCCCCTTTTTTGATCTTCTCGTCGTACTCGTCTTGCTTGCGCTTGTTGGCCAGCTCGATGGCGGCCCGTTTTTCGGCGATGGCCTTCTTGTGGGCCGCGGCTTCTTCCTCGGCGGCTTGTTGGTCTTTGCTCTTGGCGTCGTCGGCCTTGGCAGCGTCAGCCTTGGGCTTGTCGCCTTCGGCCTTTTCGTCGTCCGCGGGTTTTTTGTCGCCTTCGGCCTTATCGTCGCCTTCGGCCTTGGGTTCGTCGGCGCCTTCCTCGCTCGGCAGCTCCTCGAGCTTGGGCTTGGGAATCAGGTCGGGGTCGAACTGGGCCATGAGGAACAGGTAGCGGTTGAGGCGGGAGCCCTTTTTGTCTCCCCCTTCCTTTTTCGCTTCTTCCTTTTCCCCTTCCGCCTCGCTGTTGGCCGCAACGCCGCCGAAGCGGAGCACGTATTGCGTGCCGTCCTTCAGGTTCACAAGCGCTTCGCCTTCGCTCGACAAAAGCTCGAGGCTGCCGTCCTTGTCGGCGACCGGATAGAAGCCGCGCTGCCCGAGCGATTGCATCTGGGTGATGAGCTGATCACGGGGCATGTCGGGCGAAAATCGCAGTTCCTTCATGCCGGGCGGTTTGCGCTCGACGTCGACAATCTGCAAATCGTCGAGGGCCGACTTCATCCCATTCAGCTTTTCGACATTCAGCTCCTCGTTCTCCTTCAGCTTCTCTTCCACCGGCTTGCGGTCGACGTACTCGATCAGGCGGGCCAAGGTCCACGCGTTCTTGGCGTCGTTGTAATCCACCACGATCTGGCTGCGGATGTCGCGGTCGACTGCCGGCTGCCCCCGGTTGGTGAGGGTAAGATCGGTCGAGTAGTCGTTCAACTGCACCGATACGATATCGAGCGGGTTGAGCTTGAGCAGGTCTTTTTCGATCCAATCGCCGAACTTGGTCGACAGCTTGTCGGTTTGCACCAGGACGCGATAGACCTGGTCTTGGTCGGCCTTGCGGACGTAACGCACCTGAGGCTGGTCCTTGTCGGCCTTGCCGATGATCAGGTCGGCCAGGACGTTGTCCTTGGCGTCCTTCATCGTCACGCGGGTGCCGACGCCGGTCGCGCCGGGGCGGACCGTTTTGGGATCGGGATCGAGCACGCCGTAAAGCTCGTGATCGCCCGGCTTGGTGCTGGCAGTGCCGAGAATATCGAGATCCATCAACGTCGTCGCGGCCTGAGCCAGGTGTTTGCGGGCATCGGCCGGGTAGTTCTGGTGCGAGGGGATCGACCAAATGCCGCCGGTCTTGGCCACTTGGAACGGATGGAGCGTGCCGGTCGATTCGTCGTACTTCATGATGCTCATGCTCGACGCGGCCTGCGGATCCTTGAAATTGGGAAACAGTTTCCCCGTCTGTTCCACGTGAGTGGGCAGCGCGTTACCGCGATTCCAGGGCTCAAAGGCGATGAGCAGGGCCAGGCCCGCCACGGCGACATAGGCCAAAGTGCGTTGGTTTTCTTTCACGGCGAAATGATCTCCTGTCTCACGCTCGAATCGGCAAAAGAGGCTGAAGGATCGGGCGGGTTTATTCGCGGAGCCGCGACTTGGCGACCCCTTCGCGCTCGCGAGCGCGGCGGTTGTAGAAGACGTAGAATCCGAGCAACAGGGGAAACAGCGGGGGCAGCAGCACGCCACACAGCTTGTAGCGATCCTGCACGCGGCGGATGGTTTGCGCCAATTGACGCCGTGTCGATTTGAATTCCTTGTCGCGCTTGAGCTTCAGCTCCTGAATGCGGGCATTCAATTGTCGTTCGCGGGCCTCACGCACGTTTTCGATTTCCTGCAATTGCTGACGCGCGTCCCCTTCGTTCTGCTTCTTGACCTTTTCGATCTCTTCGTTGAACGCGGTCTGCGCCGCGTCTTTGGCTTTTTCGAACTCCTGCGAAAACCGTTGCTGCTCCTGTTCGGCGTGCTTCAGCAAGGGTTCGGTTTCGGCCGCAATCTTGGTCAGCGTGCGGTGCACGGGGCGGTGCTTGCGGATCTCGATGAAGCGGTCGTCGCCGGCCAGAGAATCGAGCGTGTTGAGCACGAAGTTGACGTTCTCGAACCGCCATTCGATCTCGTCTTCGTCTTCGTTGCCGCGGGCGCGGAGCTGGAAGAAAACGCCATAGAGACAATCGATGTCGGCCACCAGGATGACGTCGATTTCGCCCGGCTTGTGCTGGGGAGCTTCCTCCTCGGTCTTGCCGGCGGCCGCCTTGGCCTGGTCGGCACCCTTCGTTTTGGCATCGGCCTCGTCGGCGGCCGGCTCGGCCGCGGCGTCCTTCTCGTCCGCTTTGTCGCCGGTAGCGTCGGCCTCATCGGCTTTGGCGTCGGCCGGTTTGTCGCCATCGGCCGGAGCGTCGGCGTCGGTTTTCGTTTCGTCCGCGGGTTTGTCGTCGGCCGATTTCTCATCGGTCGCCGAATCTTCGGCCGGTTTGTCGAACATCAGATGATCGGGCTGCAGCTTGCCCGTGATGCGCCCCGCCAAATGGTAGCGATCGCCGGTCGGCTTTTCGAGCACTCTGATATTCGGATTCATCGTCGGCCGGCCGAATCCTCGCTCCAAGATCTCGTTGGCCGGCACGACGCCGGTGTTTCCACCGACGGTGACGAGCGGCGAGAACTTCAGCGGCGACGAATTCAAGGGGGAGATCGATCCCGGGAAAGGCAGCAGCAACTGCTGGATTTTCGAGGTGACCGGATCCTGCTGGTTGAAGGCGTCTTCCTTGTATCCTTCTTCGACGAAGACGAATTCGCGCGGCAGGTGGCCCAATTGCGGATAGGGGATGTAGTCCTGCCAGATGACGTCGCGGCCGTCGACGTTGACCCCCAACATCGACCAAAGCGGAGCGATGTTGCCCTTGGGCGGGGGAGGTTGCCGCCCCATCATCGCCATCGGATTCATCCCGCCCGGCGGGTTCCGATCGGCCGCCGTGCCCGGCACGTCGCCGGCAAGGAAGGGGAACGGGTCTTCGAAGATGGCGGTTGGCTGGCCATTCTTGACCGCCGCGATGAAGTGTTCCATCTGCTGCGGTCCGAGCGACGAGGGCTGTACGGCCAAGAGCACATCGTAATGGTCGACGATCGGCGAGTTCGGGTCGACCTGGACGACGCTGTATTGTTTTTGCAATTCGTCGATCACCAGCTCGTTGCGGGTGGAGGAAAACGACTGCATGTCGAAACCGCCGTACAGCTTGGCGTCGGTCGTCAGCACGCCGACGCGCTTGCGCTTTTGCTGGCTGACGGTGGCGATCGACCGCATCAACTCATATTCGACCGGCATGCCCCGATCGAAGAACGGGATGACCACCTTGTCCAAACCGCAAACGACGGCGACCGCCAGGAAGATGTCTTCAGGCGCCCGGGTGCCCCGCGAGCGGGCCTCGACCGGCTGAGGCCGGATGCCAAACTGCTGTTCGGCCTGCGTGGCGTCCTGGCTCAGGGGATCAATCGTGCGGATGTCGACGTCCAGTTTGTTGCCGGCGATCGCCTTCAACTCGCTGAGCGTGGAGAGCAGATTCAGCTTGGTCTGGATGTAGTTCTCCGGCACGTAGTCGCTGACGTAGGCGTAGACCTGGATCGGATACTTGGGCTTGAGCTCGCGGAGCAGGCGCTTCGTTTGCGGGGCGAGTGAACTGAGTCCTTCGCTGGTGACGTCTGCTCGCAACGAATCGTGGTGAGCGAGAAAGACGTCGATCGAGACCACGACCGCCGCCAGGGCCAGAAAGCGGACCAGGTAATGCAGCGCCACGCCCCGGCCTTCCTGTCCTCCGCGCCAATGTCGGCGGCCGATCAGCACCATGCACAGGTAGAGCATCAAGGCCGTGATGCCTGCGAAATAGGCGACGCTGGAAAAGCTGATCACGCCGCGAGAGAAGTCGCGGAACTGGTTGGCGATGCTCCAGCGCTCGATGGCCACGGCCAGATCGGAATCCTTGACGATGACGTCGGCCGACGAGGCGAAAGCCAAGGGAACGTTGAACAGCGCGCCGAGCACGAAACCGACCGTCAGGTTGCCGGTCAAAAACGAAGCCACCATGCCGATGGCCAGCATGGCCCAGCCGACCACCCAGTAGCCGAAGTAGGTGGCCAGGAACAAGCCGAAGTCGGGGCTGCCCACCCAGCAGAGGACCGACAGGTTCGAGACC
>DATJTR010000397.1:0-9672 GCA_035503215.1 Pirellulales bacterium | reverse complement strand
GAGGCTGTCCATCGCATCCTTGATCGTGACTCCCTTTTGCATGGCCACGTCGTTGTCGATGATCAATTCGTACTGGGGGTAGTTGGCCGCGTAGAAGGTGAACAGGTTCGTCACCTCCTTGCGCTGTTTCAGGGTGGACATGAACTTTTCGGTCACCTCGCCGAGTCGCTGGTAATCGGCGGAGAATGTCATGTCCAGTACGAGCATGGAAATGCCGCCGGCAGTGCCAAAGCCGGGAACCGCCGGCGGTTCGAAGAACTCAAGTTTGACGTTGCTGATGCGGCGGCATTTCTTTTCGAGTTCCAAAATGATTTGGCGTGCGGTTAGCTTGCGGTCGGACCAGTTTTTCAGGTTGATGATACAGGTCCCCGAGTTCGAGCCGCGGCCCTCGGTCAAAACCTCGTAACCGGCTAACGAGGTGACGGAGGACACTTCCGAGATTTCCTTGACGACCTTCTCGAGCTCCTGAGATTTGGCGTTGGTGTACTCGAGCGTGGAGCCGGGAGGCGTTTGCAGGACGGCGTAGATGATGCCCTGGTCCTCGCCCGGAATGAAGCCCGTCGCGAGCTGCGTATCGACAATGATGATGCCGACGGCAAACCCAGCGACGACGACCAAGGTCAGCATGCGGCGCGTGGCGATCCGCCCCACGAGCGCTGCATAACCGTTGGTGACCTTCTCGACGGCGCGGTCAAACGGGCCCCGCAAAAGAGGCAAAAGAATGAGCCCGAACCCAACCGGCCCCCACAACTCGTAGGCGAGATAGGTCACGCAGCCCAAGACGACCAACCCACCCAGCGCAACGAGCAGCTTGGCTGCGAGCCCGCGCGGCTTTTTCTCGTTGCCCGTGCCGGCTTCGGCGGTGGCGTGCGACTCTTCGTCGCCGTGGGGGTGTGGCTTGAGAATCATCGCAGACAACACGGGGGTCAGCGTCAGGGCGAGCAGTCCGGACAAGACGATGGCCGTGGCCATCGTGATTCCAAACTCGCGGTAGAAGGTGCCGACCGCCCCGGGGATGAACGTCACCGGAACGAAGACGGAGGTCATCACGAGGGTGATGGCAATGATTGCGCCCGAAATCTCGTGCATGACTTCTTCGGTTGCCCGGTAGGGTGATAAATGCTTCTTGGCCATCTTGGCGTGTACCGCCTCGACCACCACGATGGCATCATCCACCACGACACCGATTGCAAGCACCATTGCGAAGAGCGTGATCAGATTGATCGAGAGCCCCAGCAACCGCACCACGAAGAAGGTTCCGACCAGCGACACCGGCACGGCGAGCGTCGGGATCAGCGTCGATCGCAAATCCCCCAGGAACATGTAGACCACGAGGGACACCAGGATGAACGCTTCGAGCAGGGTGTGGAGCACCTTTTCGATCGACGCGTCCAGGAATTTCGAGACGTCGTAGGCGAATTCGTATTCCATTCCGGGAGGGAACGACTGCCTCTTGATCTTTTCCAGTTCCGCTTTGACGTCTTCGATCACCTCGGCGGCGTTGGAATGAGGGGCCTGCTTGAGTACGATGGACGCCGCCGGGTGCCCATTGATGTCGGAGTAGATGTCGAAGAACTGGGGGCCCAGTTCCACGCTGCTGACGTCCTTGAGCCGCAGGATCTCGCCGTCGGGATTCTCTTTGAGAATGATTTGTTCATACTGCTCCGGCTTGTTGAAGCGCCCGATATAGGTCAGCACATATTCTTTCGATTGCGAGGTCTTCCCCGTGGCCTGGCCAAGTCGCCCGGGCGAGCCAATCACGCTCTGGGTCGCGATGGCCTTCATGACGTCTTCGGTCGACACGTCGTAGGCGCGCATGCGGTCGGGATCCAGCCACACCCGCATCGCGAAGATGCGGTTGCCGAGATTGCGGGGAATACCCATGCCTTTGATCCGCTTGAGGCGGGGCATGACGTAGACGTTGGCGAAGTTGAAGAGGTCTTTCTGGTCGGCATTCGGATCGGTGCTGTAAATATTCACGTACATGAGCATGCTCGGCACGACCTGGCTAACGAGGATTCCCTCGCGGACCACCAGGGGCGGGAGCTGAAACAGCACGATGTTGACCCGGTTTTGCACGTTCACGACGTTGATGTTGGGATCCGTGCCCGGCTCGAAGTAGATGATGATCGCGGCCTCGCCGGCACTAGTGGCCGAGGAGGAAATGAAGCGCATGTTCTGCACGCCGTTGATCGACTGCTCCAACGGAATCAGAACCGATTCGACCAGCACATTGGCGCTGGCGCCCGGGAAAGAGATGGAGACCATCACGGTCGGCGGCGCGATGTCGGGGAATTGCGCGATCGGGAGACTTTTGATCCCCAACACCCCCAGGAACAGGAGGATGATGGAGATGACGATCGCGAGTGCCGGCCGAGTCAGAATTCTCGTGAACATGGTCCGGCACTGGTCCTTGGGGTTTTCGTTGCCGAGAAGGGCGAGGGGTTGCTATTCCGCGCGGAATTTCTGGTTCTGCAGGACTTCTTGCGGTGCCACGAACGTGTACTGCACCTTGGCGCCTTCCTCGACGTCGCGCAGTCCTTCGAGCACGATCTTGTCTTTGACCGTCAGCCCGCTGCCGACGATGAAGACGTCCTCCAGTTCGTGCTTGACGGTAATCAACTTCTGATGCGCCACATGATCGTCGTCGATGACCCAGACGTAGCGCTTGTCGAGGAGCTGGAACGTCGCCCGCTGCGGAATGAGCATGGCATTCTTGAACGGCCTGAGGATCTTGATCTTGCCGGTCTGACCGTGGCGCAGCAGGATGTCCGGATTCGGGAAATCGGCACGGAATTTGATGTTCCCATGTTGATTGTTGAAGTCGGCCTCGATGGCGCCGATTTTGCCCGGCTGCGGAAAAATGTCACCGTTGGCCAGCACGAGCTCGATCTTGTCCTCCGCCTCACGCTGCTTCTTGTGGGCCATGTATTGGAGGTAGTATTTCTCGGGCACGTTGAAATAGACCCACATCACGCTGTTATCGGCCAAGGTCGTGAGGATGTCCCCCTCCTTGATCAGGCTACCCTCTCGCTGGAGCAGGCGGTCGACGATGCCGTCGAAAGGTGCTTTGACGTCGGTGAAGTTCAACTCGGCCTCCGCCAGGTTCGCCTTGGCTTGGGCCTCATCCTTCTCGGCCTCTTGCAGTGATACTTCGTTCTTCGAGACCACCTTATCCTTGGCCAGTTGCTCGGTGTACTGGTACTTCAATCGAGCGACGGTGGCCTTGGCGCTTTCAGCGGCGAACCTTGCCTTGTACAGAGTGGGCAGGATATCGAACATCACCTGGCCCTTCTTCACCGTCTGCCCCTCTTCGATCCAGATCTTGTTGAGATAACCTCCCTCCAAGGCACGAACGTCGATGTGACGCTGCGCGCGAATCTGGCAGACAAAAGACTCGGTGATGGTGACGTCCTCGATCATGGGGCTGGTCACCACGACCTTTCGCTGATCTTCGGCCTCATCCTCCGGGTTATGACCAGAGGAACCGAACGTGCCGCCAAAGTACGCTTTCACATGCAGGAGCTTCGTGCCGATGTAATCGACATAGGAGTTATCGGCCCCCGCCTTCGACAAACCCACGATGCCGGCAATCGCCAGCGCGGCGACGAACGTGAAGATGATGGCGGACCGCCGCTTGACCACGGCAAGGGGTTTCATCGCGTTACTGCTCCGACCTTGGGTTTCATGGCACGTACTTTTTTTGGCGGATTATCCGCCGGCCAACCTCACCACTTGTTCGAGCATCACCTCGATTCCCGGATCGATGGTCGACGTCCGTAGCGGCTGTAGCGGCCAGTACATGGGCGTCGAACCAGAGGCTCGGTCGCGCTCCGGGCATTTCATGGGGCGACTGAGGAATCATCGAGAAATTGCGGCCGAAGGGACAATAAAAAAACCTCGGGACGGTTTCCCGAGGCCGGCCGCTCACAAGAAGCTCCTGCCTCGAGATAAATCTCTGCGGCAGGAGTCATCGGCTGTCGCAAAGCGCAGCGGTTAAGGTGAACTCCATCACCTTAACCAACTATAGGCCTCCAGGCTATAAGCGTCAATCATTTGGAGCTTAAAGCCGGCGGGCGTGAACGCCCCCGGGGCCAAGGTTTCCAGTAATCCGATCAGCGCAGGCGATGGAGTTCGGCCTGCCCGCCAATCGGTCCATGATTCCTTCTGGGGGATTTTTTCCTTAGGGGTGAGATGGTCTATCGACCGCTGGCGACTCGCGTGAGTTTGCCGGCTTTTTGGGCTGTGCTTTCGCGGACCTCGGAC
Organism: Pirellulales bacterium; assembly: GCA_035503215.1. Lineage (GTDB taxonomy): Bacteria > Planctomycetota > Planctomycetia > Pirellulales > PALSA-1355 > DATJTR01. Next base: position 5,406 of record DATJTR010000397.1, on the reverse strand, counting down.
GGCACCGCGGCAGTGACTTCCTCGACTTTGCGGCAGAGGTCTTCGCTGAGCGGTTTTACCCCTCTGCCGCAGCAGGTGGCCCAAGCAAATGCCGCCCCGGATTAGAATTCGACCTGATAGCGGATGACGGCGGCGTCCATGACGCTGAAGTGCCGGTTGCCTGGGACGACATACTGACTGCTGAGCATGGTGTGGACCCAGTCAAATTGCATCTTCGAGTACTGGTTCCAATACCAGTTCAAACCCAAGGTGCTTTCGTTGAGGATGCCGGGGTTTGGATTCGCGGCGCTTGGTCCGGAGACACCGCCTGGGACGAAGCCTGGGGTTCCGGGCGTGCCAGTCGTGCCGACGTAGTTGCTGGCCTTGATGCGGTCGGTCTGCAGATTGAGATACGTCCAGCGCGCTGCGACTTCCCAAGCTCCCCAGCCGCAGATGCCTTTGCGGCTGCCCAGGCCGAAAAACTCGCTGAAGGGTTTCGTGTTGTAGTCGAGGACGCCGTATTGCTTGGCGTAGCCTGCGCTTTCGCCGGTCAAGAAATAGCCACACTGTGCATACGCGCCGTCGTAAAAGACCGTCGGGCCGCCGTCCTGGGCGACGAACATTCCCAGCCATTCCGTCTGGAAGTGAAACGAGCCGTAGTTGGCGGCCAATTCGCCGTGAACCAACTGATAGCCGTGCGCCTTCCAGCGACCGGTATCGAGCACCTGGGGGGTGCTGGACAGAGTGCTGAAGCTGCCCGCCGGATCGCCGATGAAGGTTTCGGGAATCGACGCGGAACGGAAGGTGCCGCCGCCGGTTTCGCCGGGATTACCACCGATTTGCGAAGCGTTGTAACCGCCGCCGACGTGCATCAGGTAGCGGCCGTCCGTCGGATCGTCGTACCAGATGAGATGCGTGGCGCGCAGCGCCAACGCGGCACCGTTTCCGAGCGTGGTGCCGTAGCGATCGTCGGTGCCGAGGATTTGGCTTTGAGTGTTGTTGCTCGAGCCGTTTTGCACGCTGTTCCAGAACGAGCTGCCGGCGCCGTAGACGCTGACCGCGATCAAACTGCGTCCACTTTCACTATTCCACCAGTTCATGATGCCGACGCGGCGAAAGGCGTCGAAGGCTTGGAACACTGCGTTGCGTTCCATGAATTCCATGTGCCGTGCGCTGGTCCAGCTATCCATCGTGATCGGTTGCCGGTATTGCCCGATTCTCACGGTCCCCAGCGGCAGATTCGTTTGTTCCCCCCAGACATCGTAAAAGCTGGGACGGCCGTTGGCGGCGAATTCCATCTCGACGCTGAAGTTGATGAACTCGGTCAGCTTGCCCAAGGCTTGCAAACGAGCACGGCGGAAGCCAGAGCCATTCTGCACGCTGCCGAGTTGATCGTGGCTTGTGGTGTCCTGGCTGTAGAAATCGGTGTCGTATTGCATGAAGCCGCTGAGCCGCACCAAGGGAAACCCTCTTTTCGCCCGCGCGGAACCTTCCAAGTTGGCGATGCGGTCTTCGACGTTCTTTTCATCGGTGCCGCTTTGAAACGCGGTGAGGATCATGCCCAATCCCCAGCTACGCTGCTGGTCGTCGTTGTCTGCCGCCAGGTTCGCCTTGGCTTCGGCGATCTGCTGCTCGGTGCGACGGAGCCGTTCGCGGATGGCCGCCAGCGAGTTCGGATTGGCCGTGACTGGATCGGCCGGATCGCCGACCGCGGGCAGGGGCTGCACGCGCTGGTCCGACAGCAGGCCAGCCACCAAGGTCGGCTGATCCTGGGAAGAGAAAGCTGTTTCGGCCGGAACTGCAGGCAAGCTCATGACCGACGGCGGATCGTCGGCCAGCGCAGCGCGCGGCGCGGGGATGTTAACAGCGATCAGCCCCGCAAGAGCGAGCAAGAGGGCTGCTGGCCATCCATGGCGCTGCATTCACCGGACTCCCGAAATCCACGGCGCGGTGAGCTAGCGTTTCCCTACGCTTCCCACCAAGCCGCTGTCGTCAATCGCACATTTGCCGCCAAGATCTTGGCAGATCGCGAGCAAACGCGTCGTTCATCTCAATTGGTCGCGTCGCTCAGAATTCGATCTGATAACGCATCGTGTAGATCTCCGTCAGGCTGTAATGGCTGACGGTCGGTGACGCGACGTACTGGCTGCACAGGTCGGCAAAAATGATGTTGAATTGTACGCGAGTGAACTGATTCCAATACCAGTTCAAGGCCAGCGTGGCTTCGTTCAGCACGCCCGGGTTCGGATTAGTCGTCGAGGGGCCGGCCGCACCGCCGGGAACGAAGCCCGGTTGCCCTGGAATGCCGGTGGTGCCGACGTAGTTGCTGGCCTTGATGCGGCCCGACTGCAAGTCGAGGTACGACCAACGAGCGGCCACTTCCCAAGCGCCCCAACCGCAGATGCCCTTGCGACTGCCCAGCCCGAAGAACTCGCTGAACGGCTGGCAATTGTAGTCCAGGGCTGCCATCTGCTTGTTGTAGCCGGCGCTTTCGCCCGTGAGAAAATACCCGCACTGAGCATAAGCGCCGTCGTAGAGCACCGGCGGACCGCCGTCTTGTCCCACGACCATTCCGAGCCATTCGGTTTGCACGTGGAAGGAACCGTAGTTCATGGCCCATTCCGTGTGGAACAATTGAGAGTCGCGGGCCTTGAAACGGCCGGTATCGAGGAATTGTGGAGTGCCGGCCAGGGTGCTGAAGTTGCCCTGCTGGTCGCCCACGAAGAATTCGGGAATCGTAGCGGCGCGGAACGTGCCGCCGCCGACTTGGGAGGGGTTGTTGCCGATTTGGGCCGGATTGTAACCACCGCCGACGTGCATCAAGTAGCGGCCTTCGGTCGGTTCGTCGTACCACAGCAAGTGGGTGGCACGCAGGGCCAACGCGGCGCCGTTGCCCAACGTGGTCCCAAAGCGGTTGTCGACGCCGAGATTGCTGGTCTGCGTGGCGTTGGTGGTACCGTTGTTGACGCTATTCCAAAAGGTCCAGCCGGAAGCGTACACGCTCGCTGCGACCATCGTGCGCTGATTTTCGCTGTGCCAGTAGTCCATGACACCGACGCGGCGATAGGGATCGAAGGCGTAGAACGGCGCCGATTGTTCCAGGAATTCCAAATGGCGAATGCTGGTCCACCCATCCATCGTGACCGGCTGCCGGTATTGACCGATGCGCACCGTGCCCAAGGGCAGGTTGGTTTGTTCACCCCACACGTCCATGAAGCTTGGACGGCCGGGCCAGGCGAAGTCCATTTCAATGCTGTAGTTGGTGAATTCGCTGACTTTGCCGATGGCCTGCAAACGCGCCCGGCGGAAACCGGTGCCGTTTTGAATGTTGCCTAGCTGAGTGTGGCTGGCGCTGTCCTGATTGAACCAACCCGTATCTTCCTGGAAAAAACCGCTCAGGCGGACGAAGGGCAATCGTTCGCGGTTCTCGCGAGCTTCGCGTTCGAGGTTGGCGATACGGCCTTCGACGTTTTGTTCGCTCGTGCCGCTGGCCGATTGCTGCGACGATTGCATCGAGGCCAGCCAGTTTTGCGATTTGGGCTTGGCCTGCGTCTGTTGCGCCCGTAGCTCGGCCAGCTCGGCCTCGGCCGCTTCCAGCCGCGCCACGATCGCTTGCAGCGAGTCGGGATCGTAGTCATACGCGGCCGCTCCTCGCACGTCGGCGAGATTCACGCTGGCCGGTTGGATTTGCGGGGCTACGGCGGCTGGATTGGGCGCGGCGCTACCGGCGTTCGGGGCGGGAGCCGTTTGCTGAGCCTGGACCTGGCCGACCGAAAGGGTCGCAGCAAGAATCATCAGGCGTAACGTTCGCCATCCCTGGCAACGCATCGTTGCTTCCTCCGCCCTTGGGCCGTTTATCCCGGTGGTTGCATGTGCGCAGCCCGAACCGGGACTACATCGTTTATCGGAGAGATCATGTCAGCAGGTTATGCCGAGGGGGGGGACAGGGGAATCACTTGCCTGACCCGGCAACTCATGGTAATTGCCTGCCGATTTGCTGGGCTGGGCAAGCGCTGCAAAAGCCGACCGGCGCGATAGAGCGCTCCCAAGCACCGCCCCGGGCAGGATGGCTTGCCCAATCGGAAAAGTCGCGTTTCCAGCCGGCAGCCGGGGTACGCACGAAATGCAGGCGCACGCCTCTCGCTTGGGAAGAGAGGCTTATCACGAGCGCGTGACAGCGTCGATTCCCTGCCGCTGGGCACGAGCGGGCACCGAAGCGATTGTCGCCGGATTAATCAAGAAAATGCCCCGGCCCATAGCGAAACCAGGCGTCGGTGCCGTAACGATCGCGGTAGTTACGACTCTCGACGTTGAACCGGCTATGGACCCAGGGGCCGGGCGGTACGGCCGCGCGGGCCGAGGCCGTGTCGCTGGCACCCCAATAGATGACTCCCGGCGGCACCCATTTCGATCCGCTCCAAACCAGGATCCGGTCGTCGGGTAACATGCACCAGTGCATGCGACCGTCAAAGTAATAGACCGTCGGCGGACCTTTGGCCTCCGCACCCGGCGGCGGCGGAATCTCGCCGGGAGGCAACGTCGAGCCGCCCACTGCCGCCGATTTGAAGACCGAAAAGTCGAGATTCTCGGGAGTGGGGGGCGGCGGCGGAGCGGCGAGTCGACGCTGCCTCCAACCAAGCTGAGCCCAACACTCACTTACGCCGGCGAGCACGACGATTGTGGCAAACCAAGGGCTGAATCGCACGAGACGAGCTTTCGGATCAGGCAAGGTGGGGCGGATGGAAGGATGGTGTCGAGTCGGCGTGCGCCCCGTGGTGGGAAAGCTGAATGGGGGCCAACCGCTCGACTTGCAACTCTACCCGATAAAACGCACCAGGGCGGGCGACGCCATGGCGACATTTCGCCGTTCAGTGCGGCGCAAGAGTGAAAACGCTCGTGGCGCAAGACGACACGGCTTCTGCACGAGCGAGCAGTTCGACCGAGGGCGCGCAGGCGGTGGTCTGATCAGAAAGAGACCGAACGAGGCGTGAGCCGCCCGCGAGCAGCCTAATGCTTCGGCTGGCCGCCGGAGGATGTGTCGGAACTGGCGACCTCGACCGCCTGGCCTCCCGAGATTTCGGAAAGGTTACCTAGGATGACCTGTTCGTCCCCGGCCCAATCGATCCACTGATCGTGGATCTGCTTCTTGGGGACTTCCGTGAAGTGACCGTCGCTGATCCCCGTCTGGATCGGGGTTTGCATTGCCTTGCCCGCGACCAACAAATAGCAATAGTTCTGATTGCCGGAGTTGAAGATAGCGGCGTTCGGCAGAGCCATGACGCCATCGCGGTGGATGTGAACCCGGGCGTAGGCGTACATGCCCGGCAGAAGTTTGGCATTAGGATTCGGCAAATCGATCTCGGCCCGTAGCGTGCGGCTTTTGACGTTGAGTGCCCAGGATGTGCGGGTGACGCTGCCGGGGATTTC
>DATJTR010000396.1:0-3634 GCA_035503215.1 Pirellulales bacterium | reverse complement strand
ACGGTTCTCCTCACCGACCGCGCAATTCGCGACCTCGACGTCGCCACGGCTTTCATTGCGAAATTCGCACCGCTGACAGCCGGACAGTGGTGAATGAACCTCCTCGCCGCCGTCTTGCGTTTGGAGGAAAGCCCAGAATCTTGGCCGCTCGCTCCCGAGTCGTCGCAGTTCCCTTTTCCACTTCGGCAGTTTCTCGTCCGCACGAAAAGCCGGCTGTCGAATCGAGTGATGTTCACGGTTGTCGGCAGCGAAGTTCGCATCCTCGCCATCCGCCGGCCTGGACAGCCGCCAATTAGTGCAAAGGACGTCAGTGCGTAACGCCGCCTCCCTCTAAGGCCCTGTCTTACCGGCGTTCGGCTGTGTAGATTGGGAGCGGCCCGAGCAACGCTTTTCCCGCCCCGCTCCCGTCCGCACACCCCGAGGTAATCCGCCGATGCCCCCGCGCGTTCTGGTCAGCCCGATCGAAATGACGATGAAGCCGGCTCGCTGGCACGAGATTCTGTCCGCGGCCGGTTTCGAGATCGTCTGCCGGCCCGATTCGCTCTGGCTGCGCGATCCGGTCAAGCTGCTCGAATACGTGCAGGCCGAAAAGATCGACGCCATCGTGGCCGGCCTGGAGAACGTCAATCGCCAGGTGCTCGAGTCGGGCCACCTACGCGCCGTCGCCCGCTACGGCGTCGGCTACGATTCGGTCGACGTCGCCGCGGCCACCGAACGCGGCATCCCGGTCACGATCACCCCGGGCGTCAACCACATCGCCGTGGCCGAGCACACCATTGGCATGATCTTCGGCCTCTTGCGGGTGGTCGTCGATCGCGACGCCGGCGTCCGCGACGGAAGCTGGCGGCGCTATCCCAACCCGCGCCTGGCCGGCAAAACTCTGGGGCTCGTGGGGCTGGGGCGAATCGGCAAAGCCATCGTGCCCCGCGCCCAGGGGCTGGAGGTGAACGTGATCGCCTACGATCCCTACCCCGACCGCGAGTTCGCCGACAAGCACGATGTGCGTCTCTGCTCGCTCGACGAAATCTGGTCCGATTCCGACATCGTCAGCCTGCATCTGCCCGGCAGCCCCGGCTCGAAGCCGCTCGTCGATCGGCAGACGCTGGCCAAGATGCGGCGTGGGGCGATTCTCATCAACACCGCCCGCGGCGTGTTGGTCGACGAAGACGCGCTGGCCGACGCTCTCGTCGAAGGGCAGATCGGCGGAGCGGGGCTCGATTGCTTCGTCGTCGAGCCATTGCCCACGACCAGCCGGCTGAACCAGGCCCCCAACGTGCTCCTAAGCCCGCACGTGGCCGGGCAAGATCACGAATCGGCCGCCGGCGCCGGCAGCTTGTCGTGCGAATGCCTCGCCCGCCTCTACCACGGTCAGGAACTTCCCCCCGGCTGCTGCGTGAACCCGACGGTGCTCGCGGGCTGGAAATGGTAGCAGTCTGTTTTGGACGAAGGAGATTGAACCACGGAGGACACAGAGGGCCGCAGAGGACGCTGGTGGGGCAATGATTTCCTACACCTCCGGTAGATATTTAGCTGCCGCAAGCGAGCATGTAAGAATCACAACAAATTACATTCTCAGCGCCCTAGCGTCTCGCACATCGACCACGATCTCCACTCCTCCTCTTCCTCTGCGTCCCCTGCGGTTCAATTCCCCTCCCCTTCCGCGGTGACGGCTTAGTCCTCCGTTGGCGGGCCCTTGTCTTCCGCTTCGCCGAGCTCCGCTTCGCCCTTTTTCTCGCTCTTCTTGTCCGGTCCGGGAGACGCATAGAGCGCGAAGAGGGTCGCAGCATTGAACGGCGTTTCCATCCGTGTGAGGACGAACGGTGCCGCGTCGTCAGCCAGGTTGATGGTCGTCGTCGCCGACGAAATCAATTTCGCGAACCACTCGCGCGCTATGTCCGACATTTCCTCGTCTTCGGCGTTCTCCTTTCGCGACGCGTCGAGGAAGGCCTCTGTCGCCTGGTGAACCTGCTCGGCGCTGGCTACGTCGGCACACGTGCTGCGTAGCTGTACGCCCGCATAGTCGCTGGCCGCATTCCAGTCGAGCCCCAAGCCAAAGTAGCTGGTTCGATCGACCATGGGCCAGACATCGGGTGACACATCCCGTTTGTCCTCGGGCACGTCTTGCCAGCCGACCTCGCGATTGTCGCCCACGGCCGTGATCAGTCCGCCATCGACCGCGCGCCACGTATCTTCCCAGCCGTACCCTTGAGGCGCGTCGTCAAACATTCCACTGGGCAGCTTGCTCGTATCGTCTTGGTCGTTGCCAGTGCTGAGGAAGGTGAGGATCGTCGTGTCATTCACCACACGGAGGCAAGGGTGGGCAGGCCCAAGCTGCTCATACACTGGAAACTGCACGTAGTCGTGCCCTTCGTACTGCTTGAGTTCCGTACCGGGAATGTTCTTGAGCACGAACGCCTGCCAGTCGGCCGCGCGGCGCATCCGAATCACGGCGCCTCCAACTTCGAAACTGAACTGCGACTGGTTTTTCTTCTCCGACATTTTGACCTTCTCTTGCAGCGCGCCGCCGATCCAATCCACGTCGCGCACGTCGAACGCTCCCTCCGGCATACCCAATGCCTGGCACATGGCGGTCGACATCCACCCCGTAAAAGGTGCCACGGCGGGCAGGCTGAGGATTTCGCTCACGCGGATGATGAACGCCCCCTTCTTGCCGCCGCGAACCACGGCCGGATCGATCGGCGTGCGCTGAAACAATTTCGAGTCTTTCGCCGCCGCCGGCTTGAGTTCGTCGACGCGGTCCTTGCCAGCATCAACACGGGCCGTTTCGGCCACGGGGCGTGCCGCGTCGGCCGGCGGTTTTTCCTCGGCCACGGCCCGGGAGCGCAAAAAAGTGGTCGTCATCGCCGTCAACACCACTGCACCGCAGCCCAGCCAACCGACGACTCTTGTCGCCCGCCGGCTCGTCTTGTCGTTCGTCCGCAGCATTTCCAGCCTCCTTGCCAGAAAGTCGCTCGAGCGGGGCATGATCGAAACGCTCGACCACCCCCGCCGCTCGGAAAGAGATTCGTGAAATCGCAAAGCCAGTCGGGCCAGCCCGCGGGCATAGGCCCCCGCGTCCCGCAGCTCGTCGAGCAGTTCGCGGGCCAGCCGATCGGCCGCCGTTTCCTGGTCGACCGCCAGGCGGCGGGCCGCCAGCCGCACCAGCGGATGATAAAAATGAACCGCCACCCCCGCGAGCGCGAGCACCCGCTGGGCATAGTCGGCCCGCTGGACGTGCGCGACTTCGTGAGCGAGCGCCGCCCACAGTTCTTCGGGCGACCAGTTCCGCCAATCCACCGGCAACAAGATCGCCGGCTGGCGCCAGCCGCACGTGGCGGGGCTCGTGATCCGCGCTGACTCAACCAGCTCGATCGATTGCCGGCAGCCTGCACGAGCCGCGATTCTCTCGACCATCTCGCGCACGCCGGGCTCATCAATAATCCGCCGTGCCGAACGGCGCAGCGCCGCCGCCGAGGCAACGGCCACGAGCAGCCGGACGAGATTGATCGCGACCATGCCGACGAGCGCCGCCAGCACGATCCATTGCCAGCGCGGCCGCGTGCCGGCCGCCAAGAGCGCCTCGCCGCTGAGTCGCTGGCCCCATTCCCGCAGCCAATCGAGCGGCCAGCCGAAT
>DATJTR010000395.1:0-3283 GCA_035503215.1 Pirellulales bacterium | reverse complement strand
GTCTTGACTGTGCGACCCTCCCCATGTGGTCCTCGCGCGCGTATTTGCTCGCTGCTGCGATAGCGCTGTGGGTTTTCGTGCCCGCGGTTGCCTTCGAGCAAATCGATTCTTCGCCGGCCGATCAGGTTCGACGACTCACGTTTGAGCTCGACGTGATGCCCGTCTTGACGGCCGCCGGCTGCAATCAAGGGGCCTGTCATGGCAAGAGCCGCGGCCAAAATGGCTTTCAGCTTTCACTTCTCGGATTCGATCCCGAATTCGACTTTGCCGCCATCACCCAAGCCGGCCGTGGCCGCCGCGTGTTCCCGGCCGCGCCCGATCAAAGCCTGCTGCTGGCCAAAGCGTCGGCGCGAGTGTCGCACGGGGGCGGGCTGCGCCTGGCCGAAGAGAGCGAAAACTACCACATTCTGCGACAATGGATCGCCGCCGGCATGCCACGCAATCCGGTCGATGGCCCCACGCTCAAGCAGATCGTAGTCACTCCGGCCGAGAGCCCGCTGGCTCTGGAAGAAACTCGACAGCTGCTGGTCGCCGCCCATTATTCAGACGGCTCGGTGCGCGACGTGACGCGGATGTGCGCGTTTCAATCGAGCGAGCCGGCAGTCGCCGCCATCGACGACAAGGGGCTGATTCGAGCAGGCGAACTATCCGGCGAAGCGTCGATCATGATTCGTTACATGGGACGCATCGTTTGTTGGAACGTGGTCATCCCGCGGGGGGCTCGCTTTCCCGCGGAACAATACGCCAGCCTGCCCCGCAACAACTCGATCGACGATCACGTTTGGCGCAAGTTGGCGCAGGTGGGCGTACTGCCCTCGCTGCCGGCTGCCGACAGCACGTTCTTGCGTCGCGCGCATCTCGACGTGATCGGCCGCTTGCCAAGCGTGGAAGAGGCGCGGGCCTTTCTGGCAGATCGATCGCCCGACAAACGGACGCGTCTGATCGATAGGCTCTTGGCAAATCCCGAGTATGCCGATCATTGGGCCAATCTTTGGGTCGATTTGCTGCGGCCCAATCCGTATCGGGTGGGGATCAAGGCCACGTTGAATTTCGACGCCTGGATTCGCGATGAGTTCCGACGCAACGTGCCCTACGATCAGTGGGTGTACAACCTGATCACGGCGCGCGGAAGCACCTGGCGGAACGGCGCCGCCACGCTATTTCGCGACCGGCGCACGCCGGAAGAAATCGCGCCGATGGTCGCCCAATTGTTCCTGGGGGCTCGCATCGATTGCGCTCGATGCCACCATCACCCGTTCGAGGTTTGGGGACAAGACGAATTTTACGGCATGGCTGCCTACTTTTCGCAAGTTGGCTACAAGGGAAGCGGCGTTTCGCCGCCGATTTCGGGAGGAGAGGAGATCGTCTTTCACAAGCCGTCGGGCTTCATCAAGCATCCGCTGACCGGACAACCGGTCGAGCCGCGTCCCCTGACGGGGGACGCCCCGATCCACCAGGACGAAGACCCGCGTGACGCGTTCGCGCATTGGCTCACGGCCGACGGCAACCCCTACTTTGCTCGCGCCGCGGTCAATCGAATTTGGGCCCAGCTGATGGGGCGCGGGATCGTCGAACCCGTCGACGACATGCGGGCCACGAATCCACCAACCAATGGCCCTCTGCTCGACGCGCTAGCCGACGAGTTTCGCCGCGGCGGCTACGATCAAAAGCGACTGTTGCGGTCGATTCTTCTTTCGTATGCCTACGGCCTGTCGAGCGTGCCCAACGAGACGAACGCGGCCGACACGCAAAACTACTCGCGTCATTACCGGAAGCGGCTTCGCGCTGAGACGGTCCTCGACTCGATGTCGATGATTTGCGGCGTTCCCGATCAGTTCGCCGCCATGCCTCCCGGCTCGCGTGCCGTCGAGCTGTGGACGCATCGCGTGCCTTCCTTCACGCTGGATGCCTTCGGCCGCCCTGATCCGAACCTGGACCCGCCTTGCGAGCGAACCGGCGAGACGACGATGTCGCAGGCCTTGCACCTGATGAACTCTCCTGAGTTGAATGCAAAAATGCACGACGATCGGGGGCTGCCGGCTCGTCTGGTCGCCGCCAGGCAGCAGCCGGCCGAGATCGTCGAGACGCTGTACCTGGCCGTCTATTCGCGGCCGCCGACCCCGGATGAGCTGACGGCGGTGCTGCCGGTTTTTGGCGCAGACCCGCAGCGTTGGCGTCGCTCCGCGGAAGATCTATTGTGGGCGCTGTTCAACACGGCCGAATTCCTGTTCAACGATTGACGAAGGACACCGCCATGGCGACTTATCGGAATTGCGAAGGAATCACGCGACGCGATAGCTTGCGGCTGGGGCTCGGCGCGCTGCTGGGCGGTTCGTTGCCCAACTTGCTGCGGCTGCGCGCCGAAGCGTCCGAACCGGAAAAACTCGCCGGACAGCCGACGCGCGCAACCAGTTGCATTTTGATCTGGATGGATGGCGGACCGTCGCATTTCGAAACCTTTGATCCGAAGCCCGATGCGCCGCTCGAGATTCGTGGTCCGTTGGGCACGATCGCGACGAAAACGCCTGGCGTCGCCTTTTGCGAAACCGTCCCACGCCTGGCGGCAATCAGCGACAAGCTCTGCATCGTGCGCTCGATCTGCCACAATCAGGCCAACCACGGCGCGGGCAATCATTACATGATGACGGGCGCGCCGCCGCGCGTTCCGGTCGGTTGCGGAGCGTTCGTCAGTTTTCATCCCAGCCTGGGTTCGGTCACCGCCTACGAACGCGGCGCGCCCCACGGCTTGCCGGCCTACTTTTCGATGCCCGACCGCTCGCGCTCGGCGGGTCCGAACTTTTTGGGCGCGAAGTACGCGCCGTTCGTCGTGCCCGACGACCCCAATCGACCCAAGTTTCGTCTCCGCGACGTGGCTTTGCCCCCCGACGTGCTTGACGAACAGTTTGCCGGCCGCCGCGAATTGCGGGCACTGGTGGATCGCTTGCCCCGCATCGCCGACAAGGCGGCCGGCGATCCCGTGCAGCCGCTCGACGCCTATTACCAGCAAGGATACGACCTGATCGGGTCGGCCGACGCACAGCGAGCGCTCGACATCGACCGCGAGCCAGAAAAGATCCGGGACGCTTACGGGCGTGACCCGTTCGGCCAGCGCGCGCTGCTGGCACGGCGCCTGGTCGAAGCGGGCGTACCATTCATCACGTTGTTTGACGGCGGCTGGGACCATCACGCGAACATTTTTACCGACCTGCCCAAGAAGCTGGCGACCTTTGAGTACACGGTGGCCGCACTGATCGAAGACCTCGACCAGCGCGGCCTGCTGGCC
>DATJTR010000394.1:0-2693 GCA_035503215.1 Pirellulales bacterium | reverse complement strand
AGGCGCCCGGCAAAGGCGCCGACCCGCACCGCTATAAAGGGCACGACAAGGAACAATGGGAAAAGCTGCAATCGCTTCCCAATTTGTTGTACACCGACGGCAACTCCTTCAGCCTGTGGCAAAACGGAGAACTTGTCGGCTCGATCCTCACGTTAGAGGGCGACGTCGAAACGTCGGGAGGGAAACTCGCCGCCCCGGCCGACCTCGTTGCGCGGTTTGACAACTTCCTTCGCTGGGAACCGATTCCGCCGAAGTCGGCAGCGGAGCTTGCCAAGGTTTCGGCGCGGCTGTGCCGCTTGCTGCGCGACGAAGTCACCGAGCAATTGGCCCAGAGAAGCCCGGCCCTGACCGCACTCGCCGCCGACTGGCGGAAGCTCCTCTTTCCCGAGGCCAACGATCAACAATTCGCCGATGGCTATGCGCAGTCCGTCACCTTCGGCCTTCTGATGGCCCGGTCCAGCGACATCCGCCTCGCCGACGGCCTGGACCAGGTGGGCAAGCAGCTCGGCAAGACCAATTCGCTCATCGGCGCGGCCCTGCGTCTGCTCACCGACGAAGTCGGCAACGAGGCCACTCTGAAGACGTCGCTCGGCACCCTGGTGCGCGTGCTCGACGCCGTGAATTGGCACGCCATCAGCAAGGGAAAAGCCGACGCATGGCTCTACTTCTACGAGGACTTTCTGGCCGTTTACGACAATGCGCTGCGCAAACTCACCGGCTCGTATTACACGCCGCCGGAAGTCGTCGGCCCGATGATCCGCCTTGTGGACGACGCGCTGCGCCAACATTTCGGCCGCAGCGCCGGCCTGGCCTCGGCGGACGTGACGCTGGCTGATCCCGCCGTGGGAACGGGCACGTTCCTCCTGGGAGTGCTGCGCCGCATCGCCGCCGACGTGGAGGGCGACCAGGGCGCGGGAGCCGTACCGCAGGCCATCGAGTCGGCCATCGGTCGCTTGATCGCGTTCGAGATGCAGCTCGGCCCGTTCGCGGTCGCCCAGCTCCGAGTGTACGCCGAGCTGATGGAGTTGATCGGCAAACCGCCGCGGGCCGCCCCGCGCATGTTCGTCACCGACACGCTGGGCGACCCCTATGCCGAGGTGGGATCGCTTGGCTCGTGGTACGGCAAGATTGCGGAATCGCGCCGGCAGGCCAACGAGATCAAACGCACGGAACCGATCACCGTCGTGATCGGCAATCCGCCCTACAAAGAAAAGGCCAAGGGACGCGGCGGCTGGGTTGAAAAAGGCACTTTCGCCGAAGAAAAGGAACCGCTCCTCAACAAATGGGTCCCGCCCGCGAATTGGGGCGTCGGCACCCACGCCAAGCACCTGCGTAACCTGTACGTCTACTTCTGGCGCTGGGCCACGTGGAAGGTCTTCGATCACGACCCGAAGAACGACGCCGGGATCGTCTGCTTTATCACCGTCGCGGGCTTCCTCAACGGGCCTGGATTTCAGAAGATGCGCGATTATCTGCGCCGCACGGCCGACCGCATCTGGGTGATCGACTGCTCGCCCGAAGGCCATCAACCCGATGTGCCGACGCGCATCTTCCAGGCCGTGCAGCAGCCGGTCTGCATTGTGCTGGCGGCGCGGTCGAAGAAGAAGGCGGCCGACGCACCGGCCGCGGTGAAGTACACCGTGTTGCCGGCGGGCAAGCGCGAAGAGAAATTCGCGGCCCTGGCCAAGCTCAAGCTCCAATCGAAGGTCTGGCAAAACTGCCCGACCGACTGGCGAGCACCATTTTTGCCCGCGGCCACTGGCAAATGGGCGAACTACACGGCGCTCGACGACCTGTTCGCCTACAACGGATCGGGCGTCATGCCCGGACGCACCTGGATCATCGCCCCGGATGCCGAGTCGCTGCGGCTGCGCTGGCGGAAGCTCATCCGTGCCAAGCCGGAGCAAAAGGAGGAGTTGTTTCACCCTCATCTTCGCGGCGGTCAGCCCGGCGACAAACATGTGAACAAGATCGTCAAAGGGCTGCCTGGCTACAGCGACAATCCAAAGCCAGTCGCTGAAGAGAAGGGTGATTGTTTGCCGCCGGTCCGCTATGGCTATCGCTCGTTTGATCGTCAATGGATCATTCCCGATAGTCGCGTGATTAATCAACCCAACCCCGAATTGTGGCGTTCCCACGGCGAAAACCAGGTGTACCTGACCGCACCGAGCGATCGTTCACCGACCGCTGGACCGGCGCTCTCATTCACGGCGCTGATGCCTGATTTACACCACTACAACGGCCGCGGTGGCCGCGTCTTTCCTCTTTGGCGAAATGGTGGTGCGCCGTATTCCAACCTGTCACCGAGTCTCTTGGAGTTGCTGGCGAAGAAGTACAAGAGGGCGGTGTCGCCTGAAGACTTCTTTGCCTATCTGGCCGGCGTGGCGGCCAACCCGGCGTACACGGCGCGCTTTCAAACCGACCTGGCCCAGCCCGGCTTGCGAATTCCCTTGACGGCCCGACCGAAGTTCTTCGCGGATGCCGTCGAACTGGGCCGGCGGGTGATCTGGCTGCACACGTTCGGCGAGCGCTATGCCGACCCGAAAGCGGGCCGCCCCAAGGGTCCGCCGCGGCTGGCGAACGGGCCGGGGCCTCGCATCCCCAAGGCCGGCGCGATTCCGGACGATCCCGATTGCATGCCCGATGAAATCGAGTATAATAAAATTGAGCAGCGCTTGCTGATCGGAAAAGGG
>DATJTR010000393.1:0-3966 GCA_035503215.1 Pirellulales bacterium | reverse complement strand
TTCGATCCCGACCTGGTGGTGCTGCAATCGATGAAGCCGGTCGATTTCGCCAAGTTGTTCTCGCCCGATTTGTGGTACGTGAAAAACGATTGGCGGCTAGGGCTGGCCAGCAAGTATCCGATCCGCCACGACGAGATCCTCAACCGGTTGGAACTGCAGCAGGACGACGTGAGCCTGGACGACTTCCGCCGCTACGAAATCGACGTTGACGGCGAAACGCTGCACCTGGCCAACGTGCACCTGGCGTCGCCGCGGGTCGGCTTTTGGGCCATTATCCGGGAATGGTGGAACGGCGCGGCGGAACTCGATCAGCGGACGAAAATGCGCACGCTGGAAGCGGCGGCCATCCGCGATTGGATGGCCCCCTACCCCGGCGCGATCATCGTCGGCGATTTCAACACGCCGCTGGAGAGCCCGACGTTTCGAAACAATTTCGGCGACTATCTGGAAGCGTTCTCGGCGGCCGGCTGGGGCATCGGCAACACGTTTCGCCCCGCCTGGTGGATCGGCCTACGGATCGATCACATTCTGGCCGGGCAAGGCTGGTGGTGCGAGCGCTGCTGGGTCGGGCCGTATCTCGGTCCCGAGCATCGCCCCGTGCTGGCCGAGTTGGCGCGGTGAGCGCTCAGCGCCGCATTGATCCACGACTCGCCAGCAGCCTGCGTTCCCGATCCACCGATCCCAGCGCGTGGTCCATCACGACGCATTAGTAAGGTGCGAACGCGCCTTGGCTTGCAGAACCGCGATCACGTCGATAGCAGCCAAATAGCCTGCGTACTCTTCGCGTTCGTCGCCGCTCAGCAGGCCCTCGTTCGCTTGTTCCGCGAGGTAATCGATCCGGTCCTGCGTGGCGGCGTCGGCGCGCAAATTCACCAGTTTTGCGGCGACCTCGGCGGAGAAGCATTCGACGACCGGGCTCAACAGACGGTCGAGATGGATTGCGCTCGTGCTCATACACCAAATTCTAGTCGTTCGGCCGGATGAATGCACCCACTGCCGCCGCGCGGCACACCGCTTTACTTAATAGCTTGAGACGCTGCCGGCGTGTCGGGCAGGAAAAAGTCGGCGTGGCCGGGAAGCGTCGGGATTTTGCGGGGACACTCGAAACACCAGAAATCCCAACCTCCGTCCGTATAGTTGCCGCTCGTCGGAGCACTGCAGGCTTGCACGTACAGATACCACTTGCCGGCGATCTGGTAGAACGCGGGCGTGGCCACATGAAAATGAGACCGCTCGTCATACGCGGACCATTTCGTCTGCAGCCCGGTATCGACGTCGAGTTGCTGCCAGCCGGTGACCGGGTCTTTGCTGACGGCCAGGACCGGCCGCCAGCGCTTGCCATGTTCGACGCCGACTTCGATGCTCAGTAGATAGGTGTCGCCGACTTTCAAAACCTGATGCCACTCATAGTACGCTTCGGGAGTGGAGGCGAAGATCTGCCCCATTCCGCGCGGGTCGTTAGGGTTCAGCCGGCGTGTCCAGGTTTTTCCGTCGTCCGACGTGGCGAGGCGAATGCCCGGCAGGATGCCGTCTTTGCCGCGATAGGAGTAGTACAGGTACCACTTCCATTTTTTTGTCGTCGGATCTTGTTCCCGGATTACCGCCGACTGGTGGACGTAGGTCTCGAAGAAGGGAGCATCGGGTTCCGGGGCCAGGATGGGCGCGGTTCCATAGCGGACGATGTTCTGCGGGGTCACGCCCGTGTAGCCATCATCACCGGCGGGGCAGATCGCCAGGCCGATGTGGTCTTGGCATTCCCCCTGCGTTGCCGAGTAATAGATGTAGTAGGCGTCCTCTTCAGGGATATACAGCACGCAGTCGATGCGGAGCGTGCCGGAATCCCAGCCCCCTTTGCCCGGCGTGAAGATCGGGTTGGAAAAATCCTGATGCCAGCGAAACGGATTGTCGACGTTGGCCCAGGCTTTGCCGATCGTTCCCACGGCGTGCTCGTACTTGTTATTTGCCGAATAGAACATGATCAGCCGGTCCGGCATCTTGGGATTGGGCAGGATGCAGGGCTCGTTGATTTGGGCCGACATCCAGCGCGCATCTCCGCGGGCCATCACTTCGGCACTCCGGCCCGCCGGCTCGGCCGCCTGCAAAGGCGAAAAGCAAATCGCTACAACGACGAGCGCGAGGCACAGGATGGTCAGACGCATGGAATTCTCCAAGGTTTGCTTGGGGGAGAGTTTGGTCACTGGGGCGGGAAGACTCAGTCGCTATGCCGCAAAGGCCAACAGGTAAAAAATCCAGCCGGTCACGGCCGTTAGCAGCATGTCGATGGCCGCCAGCTTGGCCCAGCGGATGTGCCAAGGGCTGTGCGGACACGGGGCGGGGGGCGAGGGAAAATTGGCCTGCGCGCGGGCGATCACCACGATCCAGGCCAGCGCCGTGGTGACGGCAAAACACAAGTGTACGGCCAGGGCCACGTAAATCCAGTTTAATCCCTCTTCGCTCCAGAATCGCGAGTCCGCGGCCCGGTCGCGCCAGCCGTTCACGCGCATATCCGTTTCGAAGGCAGCCACGGTGACTGCCAGTACGACGCCCAGCCCAAGCTGCACCCGTTTGTGCAACAGATAGCGCCGGCGATATTTCACCTGATACACGCTCCAGCCGAGCACCGGCAGCACGGCGAACATGGCCAGGAAGACCAGGTCGAGCATTAGCGACGCTCGCGTGCCAAGAAAGCCGTCGATGCCGGAGAACGCGAGGGGTGTGAGCGGCATGCGTATGAGCCGAAGGCGATACTGACGATGGAGATTGATTCGGGCGGCGGAGATAGGCACTGGATTAAAAGCGCCGCTGATTTTACGCCATGCCGCCGCGGCCGGCAAAGAGCAAGCGCCGGGCCGACAGCCATGCGCGGTGCCTCACTTCGGTTGCGGCCACAATTGGCCGATCATTTCCAAGGTGCGTTCGACCAGCACGCGTCCCCCCTCGGGACCCACCATGTTGCTCTGGACTACTGCCCCGTAGGCTCCGCCGGCCACGCCGCGCGCGGTGGGCAAATAAGTGCCGGAACCGGTAAGTTGTATGACGAACGTCTGCAGCGCGGGGCTGCGGGCCTTCATCTGCACGCCGTAGTCGGTGTAGAGTTCGAAAGGATTCGTGGCGATCGCCACGTCGCCCAATCGCAACACATGGATTTCGCTGCGGTAAACGTCGTCCGGTTTTTGCCGCTCGAAGCGATCGACGACGCTTTGCTGCCAACGGCGGATGTTCGTACCGCCCGGATCGCCGGCGACCTCGGCCAGCTTGACCTTGGCAGCCAGCGATTCTTCTTGCGTGACCTGCCGAACCGGCATGTCGATGGTTTGCACGAGATGCGCGAGTGGGGCATCGGCATGTTGTTCCTTGACCGCCCCGGCGTAGGCCTCCTGCCAGGCCGCGACGATTCGCTGAGCGATTTCTTGCAGCCGGTCGAGCCCGCGCAGGGTGCGCATCCGCTCTTCGGCTTCTTTGCGAATCATGAGGTGGGGCGACTGATCGCCCCCCGCTCCGGTCCAGCCTAACACGACCAATTGATCGCCATATTCCTTGCGCAGCCGTTGGCGAACCACGTGCCAAAAGTCGGCATCGACGGTGCTCTTGCTTTCCACTTCCTGCGCGGGGCAGGCGACGTTGATGGCCGTGGCGATCAACTTGCCGTCGGCATCCCAGCAGCAGAGAACCTCGACTCCGTGATCTTCGTAGCCTTCGAAGCGGGCGAAGTTCGGCACGGCGGTCGGTCCGTACATCTTGGCGCTGCCGTCGTGGGCCACGGCCAGGCGATTCTGGGCCACCACGGCATGGCCTAACCCCCAGCCTACGCGCCCCGCTCGCCGCTCCTGCCAGGCGCGCACGATGCCTGCGGCCAGCCGGTCGGCGAGCAGCCGTGAATATTCGTCGGGGCGGATGATCCCCGACGAGGGCAGATCATAGTTGTCCAAGAACGTCTCGGGCGCCGTGTGCGTGTGCGTCGCGCTG
>DATJTR010000392.1:0-3750 GCA_035503215.1 Pirellulales bacterium | reverse complement strand
GTCGTCGCCGGCACCGGCTGGTCTTCGGCCAACAGTCGCACCGACCACGCGCGCATCTCCGGTGCCGAATCCGCCAGCAACGCTCGAAGCAACTCCGGCTCGGTTTCGCCGTCGCCGCGGTCTCCTTGGCGCACCACATGCCAGGTCCACAGGCTGCGCAGCCGGGCGGTGGTCGGTCGTTTCGCGTCTCGGGCCTGCAATGCCAGCCGCTGCCGCGTCGCGGGCGCCAGCTTGCCCAATTGGGCGCGGTGTTGCAGCACCAACCGTGCCCTCCGCACGAACCAGTCATTCCGGTGATCGTTCAGCGCCACGAGTTCTTCATCGCCAAGTCTTACCAGGTCGACTGGGACCGCGGGCGGCTCGCCATAGGAAATGCGGTAGATCCGTCCCGTCGGCTCCTTCGCAGCGGAGTCCGAACTGTGGCATGAACCGACGGCGTTCCAATCGCAAACCAGCACGCTGCCGTCCGGACCGTCCTTGAGATCGACGGGCCGAAATGAGGGGTCGCTCGACTCGATCAGATTGTCGCCGTGACGGGCTACCACTTCGCCGTGGGACGGTTCGAATCGGTCGAAGTTGACGCAACTTCCTAACAAGTTGCCCAGCATCGCCGTTCCGTGATACTCGACCGGAAAATCGTCTCCTTGATAGACAATCAAGCCCGCGTGCACGTGCCCGCCGCCGGCAGCACGCGTCTTGTTACGATTCAAATGCCAATCGTCCGAGCCCGACCAATGGTTGTGGTCGGTGCAGGCGGTCATCAATTCGCAAGTGTCGTTTTCCCAGGCGGTATGATTGGCGCGTTCGTACCGTCCGCCGGGCAGGATATGCCAGAGGTGGGCCAGAACGTTGTTCGAGGCGAACAGTTCGCCGGTCTCATCGAAATCGATTCCAAAGGGATTACAGGTTCCGTCCGCCACCACCTCGAATCGATGGGTCTCGGGATGCACGCGCCAGATCGCGGCGTCGAGCGATACTCGTTTTTCCTGCGGCGTGGTCGGAGTGCCGACCAACGAATCCGAAGCGCCCCCCAGGCAGCCGTACAGCCAACCGTCGGGACCAAACAACAAATGATTCGCCACGTGATGGGCCAGTCGCGGCTGCGCGTCCCAACCGTTGAGCACGACCAACGGCGGTCCATCGGGGCGACCGTCGCCATCACGGTCGGGGATGAAGAGCAATTCAGGCGAGCACAAAAGCCACGCGCCACCTAAACCGACTGCGATGCCCGACAGGTTCGACAGATGGTCGGCGAAAACCGTGCGCGTTTCCAGGCTTCCATTGCCGTCGTTGTCGGCAAAGATCAGCACCCGATCGTCGCTGCGCTGGCTCCAATCCGGGTAACTCCGGCATTCGGCCACCCACAGCCGGCCCCGTTCGTCGATCGACATGCCGATTGGCTGCGAAACGGCCGGCTCTTTGGCAACCACACTGACATGGAACCCCGGCGGCGCCGTGAATCCTTCAGCCGCTTTTTCGAGGGCCCACGCGCTGGGCGGTTTCGCCACAGCCCAGCCGGGCAAATGGCGAAAGAGAAGCACCGCCACGACGGTGATCAAAATCGAGCAAGATGCGGCCGCAAGAGGAACGTATCGGCGATTCACTTCGCGGCAACCAGGGCGGGATTCGGAGGGAAAACTCTATCAATTTCAGTCTACAATGTGTGTCAATTAAAAAACCTTTCAAATCGGTAATTTTCCCCCAATGTGACCGGGGTATGTAATGGCTAGGTCAGGGGGAAGGGGAGTGGTCGAACCACCCGGAAAACATCCAATTTCTCGGGGAGATGCCCCCCGTCAGAGAGAAAGGTTAGGAAGCTTTCGTTCGTTTTGCCCGAGTCTGCGCGCAATTCCAATGAGGTATCCGACCGCGCGGCGCGGCGCATTTCCTTCGCGGACGTCCGCCCGAAGCGCGGCAATTTTTCGGCGCGGCGCGTTGCGAGATCGATGGACCGCAGCCACCTCCATTCGGGCTCGTGTCGCGAGCTTTCGGCTTGGTGGACTTGGTGAACCGCTCAAACTAAATTGGGCATCGAGGCGTCTTGAATCACACCCCATGGCGCACGGCGCCCACCTCACTGTTTCCGGCGTGGCCTAATCGCTCGGCCCACCTTTGTCTGGCGCTGCCGAGAATTCTTCACGAGGTTTCGACATGATCGTCGCTTTTGAAAACGCCATTTTGATGAGAGGCGCGCGGCTCGCTTGGGCTTGGGTGGCCTCGTTGTTCTTATTGCTCGCCACGGCCGCCGCGGCCGAGCCGACGCGCATCGTCGTCCACGCCGATCAGCCGGGAACTCGGATTTCGCGCTACCTGACCGGGGCCTGCATCGAGGACGTCAATCACGAGATCTACGGCGGCATCTACAGCCAGATGCTGTTCGGCGAAAGCTTTCAAGAACCGGCGACCACCGCCGCTCCCATCGGCTTTCAGGGCTTCGGCGGACGTTGGAGCGTCAAGGAGGGCGTTCTCACCGGAGTCGGCCCCGACGGACCCAAACTGGTAAACTTTCCCACCGACGGGCCGGTGACCGAAGTGCGGGTCGAGATCCTGTTGCCCGATGCCGGACACGGCAACGGCGGCCTGCTCGTCCGCGTCGCCAATCCTGGAGTGGGGGCGGACAACTTCGACGGCTACGAAATCGCCCTCGATGCCGGCCATCAATATGTCCGGCTGGGCTGGCACGGCCACAAATGGAGGCCGATCGCCGACGTCCCGCACCCGATTCCGATCGGCACATGGATTCCCCTTTCGGTCCGCTTGCTCGACACCGCGCTGGAAGTTTTCGTCGATGGCAAGCTCGTCATGCGCCATGACAATCTGAATCCCCTGCCGGGCGGAACGGGCATCGGACTGCGCTCTTGGGTCAAAGAAGTGCGCTACCGGAACCTGACCGTGGCCCAGCCGGGCCGCGAGACCACGGCGCTGCCGTTCATCAAGAGCGGCAACGAGGAGCAAGAAGTCAGCCACATGTGGCGGCCCGTCGAACGCGGTTCGGCCGAGGGACGCATGCGGTTGGACGACGATCGCCCCTTCGTCGGCGGCCAATCGCAGGAAATCAGCTTTGCTGGCGGCAGCGGCGAAGTAGGCATCGCCAATCGCGGCTTGAACGGGTGGGGGCTGGCCTTCGAGGCCGGCAAGCCGTACGAGGGTTATGCTTGGCTGCGCGCCAGCAATCCAGCCCAGGCAGCGCAGGCCGCGGCCGCGAATGCCGCCGATGCATGGGTCGCGCTGGAAAGCGGCGATGGCAAACAAACCCTGGCCGAAGGCCGGCTGGGCGCAGCCAAGGGCGATTGGAGCCGGTTCGACTTCACTCTGACTCCCAGCGATACGATCCGCGGTGGCCGATTCGTCATCAAGCTGAAGCAGCCCGGCAGCGTCGCGGTCGGTCACGCTTTTTTGCAGCCCGGCGCGTGGGGACGCTATAAGAACCTGCCGGTGCGCCGCGACGTGGCCGAAGGGCTGGTAGATCAAGGCATCACGGTGCTGCGTTACGGCGGCTCGATGGTCAACCATCCCGAGTACCGCTGGAAAGAGATGATCGGTCCCCGCGATCGCCGCCCGCCTTATCGCGGCACCTGGTATCCCTATTCGAGCAATGGCTGGGGGATCGTCGATTTCGTCGCCTTCTGCGAGGCGGCCGGTTTTCGAGCGATTCCCGACTTCAACATGGACGAAACGCCGCAGGACATGGCCGACTTCGTCGACTACATGAACGCCCCGGCCGATTCTCCCTGGGGCCAGCGGCGGGCG
>DATJTR010000391.1:0-2250 GCA_035503215.1 Pirellulales bacterium | reverse complement strand
GCTGTAGCGGCGGCCGGTCGCCAAGACCACTTCCAACCCAGCCTGCTTGGCCCGCAGCACGGCCTGCCGCGTCGGTTCGGTCAAAGCGTGATCGCTGTTCACCAGCGTGCCGTCGATGTCGAGGGCCAACAGCCGATAGCGGGGCATCTTTTTGTATCTACCTTTGGAAAGGGCTCGGCAAGTCACGCCAAACGCCCTGTTTTCAGGGCTCCCGCCGATTGCCCTGGGCCCCGATGTAACGTCGAATTCAAAAGGAACTCACTTGCGGGCGACTGCGCCGGCGGCCGGTCAGACGGCGCCGGCCATGGCGGTCAGTTGCAGCGTCGCCCGATTCTGCTCCTTTTCCAAGAACGGCCGACCCTTCTTCACGTTGATATGATCCCAAGGGAGGCGATCGCCGATCGGCGTCGCGCGATGCAGCGTCGCCTCGGCGTCAACGCCGGCGTCGGCCAACGCCTGCCACCACAGCTCGGGACGGCTATGTTCATGCCAGCTTTCCATGCGAGCCCCGCGGCGATAGGCCAGTTCGACCGCCCCACTCATCCGGCGGTCGCCGCGGCTGAGCACCCCTTCCAGCATGCTCGTTTCGACGTCGTGGCATTTCACCACCACGCTCCCCCGCCGTAGCGATCGCAAATGGCTGTGCGCCCGGTGGAAATAGTCACGCGTCTGCATGCCGTTCCATTGATACGGCGTGTGGGCCTTCGGCACGAAATTCGACACGCTGGCCGTGATCTTGGTCGGCTTGCCGCGCTCCTGCTTGCCGATCGCCGCCAGCGTGTCAGACATCTCCATGATGCCGTCCAAATCGACCGTCCGCTCGCCGGGCAATCCGCAGAGGAAATAGAGCTTGATCTGCTGGAAGCCGTTCTGAAACGCTTGCCGACAGCCCTCGAATAGGTCGTCGTTGGTGATCTTTTTGCGGATCTGCTCCCGCATGTCGTCGCGGGCCACTTCGGGAGCCAAGGTCAAGCTGCCGCGGTGTCGCGGATCGACCAGCGCCGCCACGCTTTTGAGCTGTTCGTTCACCCGCAAGCTGGGGACCGAAATATTCACCCCCAGCGGGCGAAACGTTTCGTGCATCCGTTCGACCAACTGCTCGAAGTACGGATAATCGCTCGTCGACAGCGACAACAGCGAAATCTCGTCGTAGCCGGTGCGGCGATAGCTCTCCAGCGCCGCCGATACGATGGTTTCGACCTCGCGCACTCGCAGCGGCCGCTTGATCACCGTGCTCTGGCAAAACCGACACTGCCAGGGGCAGCCGCGCATGATCTCGATCGCGATCCGATCGTGAACGCACTCGACCAACGGCACCACCGGGGCCGTCGGCAACGGCATGGCGTCCAAATCGTCGATCACGCACGGCTCGACCGTGGCCGGAATTCCCGCCCGAGTGGGATGAATGCCGATTAGTCGGCCGTCGTCGTGATACTCCGGCTCGTAGAACCGCGGCACGTAGGCATACGGCAGCTCGCTGGCCAGGCGGGCCAGCATTTCCTCGCGCTCGCGGCGACCGGCATCGCCTTCGAGGTAATTGCCTCGCCGTCGGCACGCTTCGCGCATGGCCAACCAGCGAGAGCAAATCGCCGGCAAGCTCGGCTCGCCATCGCCGGTGACGAACACGTCAATGAACGGGGCCAGCGGCTCGGGATTCTGGGCGCATGGGCCGCCGGCGATCACCAACGGATCGCGCATCGTCCGCTCGGACGAGCGGAGCGGAATTCCTCCCAGGTCGAGCATCGCGAGCAGGTTGCTGCTGCAAATCTCGTACTGCAGCGTAAAACCCAGCACGTCGAAATCGGCCAGCGGCGTGAAGGTTTCCAGGCTGTACAGGGGCAACTTGGCGGCTCGCAGGGCGGACTCCATGTCGGGCCACGGGGCGAAGGCGCGTTCGCAGGCCCAGTCGGGATCGCCATTCATCAACGTGTACAACACCTGCAAGCCGTGGTGACTCATGCCGATGGTGTACGCGTCGGGAAAGGCCAGGCACAGCCGCCCCCGCACCTGCCGATGGTCTTTGACCACCGCATTCAGCTCGCCCCCCAAATACTGTGCCGGGGTCTGCACCCGCGGCAGGATATGACTGGTGAGATAGTCTTTGAGTGCTTGATTGATCATGCGATCGGCTTGGCTTGGCCCGGGCCCGGCGAATGGTTCTGCGGCTCCAAACTATCGGCGATTATAGCGGTTAGCCGATCGGCGGGCACGAGCTCACTCCGATATACTGTCAAACATGAACGCCAGCGA
>DATJTR010000390.1:0-2542 GCA_035503215.1 Pirellulales bacterium | reverse complement strand
GCATCAGCGACAAGTGGCCGCCGGCCGAAAATCCGTAGATGCCGATGTAGTCGGGATCGATGTGGTAATCGTCGGCATGCACGCGCACGAAACGGACCGCCCGTTCGATGTCGTCGACGATCTCGGGAATCGTGTACTTGGGCTGACTGCCGTGCACCACTGCGAACACCGTGTAACCGCGGCCGATGAGCGGCGTGAAGACCGGCACCAACCCGTTGATGTCGTGTGACGAAAACCAGCCGCCACTGACGATGTAAATCACTCCGCGGCCGTTGGCTTTCACCCGCGGTGCAAACACGTCCATCGTCAAGGCCGTGCCGAATTTCCGTTTGTAGACCAGGTCGCTCTGCCGCGTGTACGTCGGTTCATCGGCACAGGCAGGCGAGAGTAGCTCGGGCCGCGCGCCGGCCAGACTGCCGAGCAAAGCCAACGCAATCGCGGAAGCGCGAGTCTTATCGAGCATTGCGGAACTCCCGAGATAGGATCCGCTCATAGGTCAGCGGAGTGGGATGCCCCAATTGTAAGCCACCGGTGAGGGCCGAAGCAAAGCATTCCCCGCCGTGCGCCGGCCGACTATCCTGGTGGTGAGCCTGGCCCGATGGCGTTCATCCCCCCCGGAGTTCCGCACCATGCGCTGCTGGTTGATTGTTGCGCTCCTCTGCAGCCTTGCCGCGCCTTGCACGGCCGAACCCGCGCTCACGGCCGCCGATCCCCGGCTGGCGGTCGAGCTGTTCGCGATGGAGCCGGCCATCGTCACGCCGACCAGCATCGCAGTCGACGGAAAAGGGCGCGTGCTGGCGATCGAATCGCACACCCACATGCGGCCGCAGAATTATGTCGGCCCTCCCGCCGACCGGGTCCGTGTCTTTGAGGATACCGATGGCGACGGCCGAGCCGATCGCATCGAAACGTTTTGGGAAGGCTCGCGGTGGACCATGAGCCTGGCGATCGATCGCCAGAATCGGGTCTATGTTGCCACGCGCGACGAAATCTTCCGCCTGCGCGATGCCGATGGCGACGGCCGGGCCGACGAGCGGACGCAAATCGTCACCATGCATTCTTCGGCCAACTATCCGCACAACGGCCTCTGCGGCTTCGCCTTCGATTTTGCCGGCAACCTGCTGTTCGGCCTGGGTGAGAACCTGAATCAGGCCTTCGAACTGGTCGGCAGCGACGGCAGCATCCAACGGGGCGCGCCCGGCGGCCACCTGTTCCGCTGCACGGCCGACGGCGGCAAGCTGGAGCGCACGGCCACCGGCTTTTGGAACCCGTTCCACATGGCGGTCGATCCTTTCGGGCGGCAATGGGTCGTCGACAACGACCCGCATTCGCGTCCCCCCTGCCGCCTGCTGCACATCGTTCCGGGGGGCAACTACGGCTTCAAATACTCGAACGGCGCGCACGGCTTGCATCCCTTCACCGCCTGGAATGGCGAAACGCCCGGCTCGCTGCCGATGGTCACCGGCGTCGGCGAAGCCCCTTCGGGCGTCGTCAGCTATCAGTCAACCTTGCTGCCGGCCGACTATCTTGGCAATCTGCTGATCACCTCCTGGGGCGATCATCGCTTGGAGCGCGTCAGCCCGGAGCCGCGCGGCGCTTCGTTCCGCGCTACGCCCAAACCGTTCGTCACCGGCGGCGAGGATTTTCGCCCCGTCGGCATTGCCGTCGCCCCCGACGGCTCGCTGTTCGTCAGCGATTGGGTCGACAAGGCTTACGAAGTCCACGGCAAGGGCCGCCTCTGGCACATCAAGCCGGCCGCCAAGCCCTCGCCGGCGGCTGTCAGTGCGCCAGTCGATGCCGTCGCCGCCGCGCTCGGGCGCGAGCCAGGGACGCAAAAGCTGTATTTCGCCCCGGGCGCGCTTCCCAATGAAAAGCTCGCGCAGGTTTTGGCCGACGAGAACCAGGAAATCCGCCTTCGCGCCGCCGCCCTCACCGCCCTGGCCGCCGCCGGCCAGCTCGACCCGATCGCGGCCTTGCTGCAGGCGAAGGCGACACCCGTCGATCTTGCACAGTTCGCCTGGAGCATTTTGCAGGAGCGCGGGCCAACGGCCGACGGCTGGCGGCTCGACGGCGATCAGCCGGCCGAAGTCCGCGCCGCCGCCCTTCGCTGGACTGCCCCGCAGCACATTCCCACGCTCTGGTCGGCCTGCGAAGAGGACGATCCTTTCATCGTTCAGGCCGCACGCTTCGCGCTCGCGCGACTCAAAGCGGTGGACGGCGCGCGTGACTACACGGCCCAGCCGGCCCGGCAACGCTTGGCTGCTTTGCTGGTGCTGCGCGAGTCGGCGCAGCCACCGGGGCGTTTGCTTGGCGCATCGCTCACCGATCCCGATCCGCAGGTCCGGTTTGCCGCTTTGCAATGGATTGGCGAAGACCGGCTCAGCGAATATCGCGACGCGCTGCCCAAGATTCTTTCGGCCGGCCCGATGTCGGGCGAGTTGTTTGCCGCGTATCTGGCGGCGCTCGAAAAACTCGACACCCCGCCGGTCCCCGCCGATCAAACAGTCATTCCGCCGCCGCTGGAGCGGAATTCCGAACATTA
>DATJTR010000389.1:0-10730 GCA_035503215.1 Pirellulales bacterium | reverse complement strand
GGCGACTGCGAGGAGATGAGCGCACTATTCGTCAGCATGTGCCGGCTGTCGAACGTGTCCGCCCGCACGGTGTGGGTCGAGGGGCACGATTACCCCGAGTTCTATCTGGCCGACCGCGAAGGGGTGGGGCATTGGATTCCGGCGCAGGTGGTCGGACCCGCCTGGTTTGGCGAAATGGCTGAATATCGGCCGATTTTTCAAAAGGGGGATCGGTTTTACGACCGGTTCCAAAAGCAATACACGCGGTACGTTCCGCACACCGCCCGGGCGGATGGCAGCTCGGCGCAGCCGAAATTGGTTGTCGATCACCAGATTCTCTCCGATTCCGACATCAACGGCCCGTCGTACAATTCGACGAAGTAGCCAGGCTGCTCCCTTCCGCGCCGTCGCCGCCGACTGGAGCGGCGTGCGGAAGGCCGTGTTGAACAGAGGTTGAGGCAAGGCGTTCTTCTTCCGGTGGCGGGAGCCACGGGCATTGGTTTTATGTTTTCCTTTGGCTTCGGCAGGTTGCTCGCGGCCGGCCCGGCAGAATTCATTTGCCGAGGATTGAGCCTCTGCGCAGCAATGGTTTTTGCCGCAGCGGCAGTGTGTTGGGCAGCGGACCCCGCTGGGCCACGATTGGCTGTCACGAAATCGGCCGCCATGCGCGACGCGCGCTCCGAGAACGCTGCGAAGCCGAATGCGCTCACCTTGCTGGTTGAGCGCCGGGCGGCAAGGCTCGCGGAGTTGCCGCCGGTGGCCGAGCCACCTGTGGTCGAAGGAAGCGGCGACAATCCGCTCGATCGGTTCATTGTCGCCTCGTGGTCGTCGCTGCCGAGTGCCGATCGGCCGGCCGCATTGTGCGACGACGCCACGTTCGCCCGCCGGGTCTATCTCGACCTTACCGGCGTGATTCCCAGCCGGGCCGAGTTGAATCGCTTTCTGGCCGATTCGGCCACCGACAAGCGGTCGAAGCTGGTCGACCGGTTACTCGATCGCAAGGCCGAATACGCGGCCCACTGGACCGTGTTTTGGGAAGATGCGCTGGCCAGCCAGAACGTGCTGGCTCAGGGAGGCATTCCGACCCGCGGCAATTATCGCCAGTGGCTCCTGGATAGTTTTACGGCCAACAAGCCCTACGACGTGATGCTGGCCGAATTGATCGATCCGACCATGCCCGGTCACCAGGCGGCGGTCGATCAAGATTTGTTCGGCACGAAGTATCAGGTCGAATTCGTGCGGAACGAAGACCACACGGTGACGCTGCAAACCGCCGCGGCCGTAGGGCAGGTGTTTTTGTCGTCGGCGATGAAGTGTGCCAGTTGCCACGACCATTTCGAGAATCCCGCTTGGACGCAAGAACGCTTTCTCGGCTTTGCCGGCCTGTTCGCCCCGCACGATCTGGAGAAGATTCGCTGCGATGTCCACTCGGGCCAGCAAGTGGCGGCCCGATTTCCGTTCGACTTGCCCGGCCCGGCGGTGGAGATTCCCACGCAGCTCGACGAGCGATTGCACGTCGCGGCCCAGTTGATCGTCGACCCGGCGAACGAGCTGTTTGCCAAATCGATCGTGAATCGCCTGTGGAAGCGCTATCTTGGCTGGGGACTGTTCGAGCCGGTCGACGACTATCGCCCCGACCGGCCGGCATCGCATCCGGAGTTGCTCGCCTGGCTGGCGCGCGATTTTGTCGCTCACGGCTGCGATCTGAAACACACGATCCGGTTGATCCTGACGAGCCGTACCTATCAGTTGCCCTACGATTCCAAGTTCGCCGATCGCTTCGACGCGGCCGATCCCACCGCTCCGCGCTACTTCCGTTCGCCGGCCCTCCGTCGGCTGACCGCCGAACAAGTGATCGACAGTGTTCGCATGGCGACCGCGGGGCAGTTGCTGCCGGGGGAACGCGCGTTTTTGGATGCGCGCAGCACGGCTTTGGCCCAAGTGCTGGGGCGGCCGGCCTCGCGCAATGAAATCAGCACCTCTCGCAGCGACGAGTCGGCGGTCGTGCAAGCCTTGGAACTTTTGAATGGCCCCGAGCTGCAGGCACTGATTGCCGACAGCGCGCTGGTCGCCCAGCCGACCGGCAAGACGGATGCGAAACAGCTCGTCGATCGGGTTTATCGCTCGCTGCTCAGCCGGCCGGCGACCGTGGAAGAGAAGCGGCTCGGCCAGGCCCTGCTGGCCGCTTCGACGAGCACGTCCGAAGGTTTGAAGGACATGTGCTGGGCCCTGGTGGTAAGTCCCGAATTTCAGTTCATCAAATAGCCGATTCGCCAGTTCGCATGACGACACAACCACTCGACCGCCGCAGTTTTTTTGCCCGGAGCCTGGCTGCCGGCGCGGCCCTTGCCGCCGGCGGTTCGAGGTTTGCGCCGCGGGCTCATGCCGCATTGGCGGCAGAACGATCGAGCGAGAAGCTGCGCCCCACGGCCGACGCGGTGATTTTCATCTGGCTGCCGGGAGGCGTGTGCCAGACCGACACTTGGGACGTCAAGCGCCACACTCCCTTCGAAACGGGCATGAAGGGGAGTCAGGTGCTTGGCACCTGCCCGTCGATTCCCACCGCGATCGATGGCCTGCGATTCGGCGAGGGGCTGGAGCAAATCGCCTCGGTAATCGATCGCGGAACGGTGATCCGTAGTCTCACCAGCCAGACGAAATTCGGCGCCGTACACCTCAAGGCGCAGTATTACATGATGACCGGCTACCTGTTTCCCGCCGGCGTCAAAGCCCCCAGCATCGGCGCGGCGGTGGCCCGCACGCTCGGTCCGCGGGCGGCGAACGTGCCGCCGTACATCTACATCGGCCGCGACATCGACACCAGCGACACCGAGAAGCAATTCATCCACGAGTTCCTCGGGCCCGGGTTTTACGGCATCGAGCATGCCCCGTTCATGATTCCCGATCCGGCCGCCGGCTTGGCCACGCTGCATGCCGCGGCGGGCATCTCGAACGCCCGGCTCGACCGCCGCATCGAGTATCTGAAAAGCGTACACAAGCTCTCGGCCGACAGCTTGCGCCACTCCGACAAGGTGGCGGGCTATCTGGGAATGATCGATCAGGCGCGGGCCATGATGGATTCGCCGGTCAAGCGGGCGTTCGCGTTTGCCAAGGAAGAATCGCCCGAGACGCTCTCGGCCTACGAACCGCGAATCGGCAGCGAAGAGCTGTTAGACAAGCGGTACTATTTTGGCCGCCGCTTCGCCCAGGGCCTGCTGCTCGCCCGCCGGCTGGTCGAGGCGGGATCACGGTTCGTGCAGGTCGAGTATCAATACGGAGCGTTCAAGGGTTTTGACACGCACGAAAATGGCAAAGTGCGGCTGGCCGAAATGAAAAAGCAGATCGACGGGCCGATCGCCCAGTTGATTCGCGACTTGGAACAGCGCGGTCTCTTGGAGCGAACGCTGGTGGTCGTGGCCAGCGAATTCGGCCGCACGATTGCCAATCAACCGAAGGCGGGCGTCGAGCCGATCGGCTTTGCCGAGGAGCAGACCGGCGCCGACCTGGTGATCGCCGACGAGAAGATGTATGGCTTTCACGGCCATTTTTCCAGCGCCAATGCCGCGCTCGTCTTTGGCGGCGGATTCAAGCGCGGACTGGTCTACGGCCGCACGGCCGACGAGCATCCGATGGTGCCGATCCAAGATCCGCTGGAAGTGCCCGACTTCCACGCCACGCTCTATCGCACGCTGGGCATTCCCGCCGACCACGGCTATGTGACCGAAACCCGCCCCTTCTATGTCACCAAGGACGGCAAAGGAAAAGCGGTCGAGGCGCTGTTGGGATAGCAACCGGTGCGGAAGAACGCCCCGCTCGGGCCGTGGCCCGTCCTGTGTAACGGTCAGTTCACCGCGCGCAAAAAAACCTGGGCCGCGCTTGTGGCGCGGCCCAGGCCCCCGGTCGTGACTTCCGCTAGCCAAAGTCCCGGTTAACGCACCGCTTCGTTCAACATCTTGGTGTTGGGAATGCTGCGGCGATTCAACAGGCCGTCTTCTTCGGTCTCGATGATCGTCGCCACCGGCCCGACTTCGCGGACCGTGCCTTCCATCATGCCGACCGTGACGGAGTCGCCGGCATGCAGCCGTTGGCGGATGTAGTAGCCCGCCAGAATGCCCGCCATCACGTCGCGGCCACCCAAGCCGAAGGCCAGGCCGAAGCCGAGGGCCAGGCCGGCCGAGGCGATCAGAATCAGGTTCTGGAGCAGGTCGAGCTGCAGACCGAGCTGCGTGCACACGGCCAGCAAGGTGATGAAGGCCAGCACGTAGTAGCTGGCGTTGGCCAGGTGCTCGGCGTAGGGCAGGCCGACGCGGTCAGCACTGGTGGCGATCAGACCACGCAGGAAGCTGGCGGCCAACAGCCCGACGACCACGACCACCGTCGCAGCCAACAGCCGCGGAATGTAGTCGACCACGCGCTGCATCGCATCGGTCACGCTTTGCAGCCCGAGGATGTTGAACGCGGCCATGATGAACACGCACATCAACAGCCAGAAGACAATCGTACCGACGATCGCCGGCACGTTGCGGCCGATGTTGGTGTGAGCCATCGATTCGGCCAGCCCGCTGCGTTCGGCGGCGACTTGCAGACCGAGCTTTTCGCTGGCCAGCGTAATTACGCGGGCGACCAGTCGGGCGATTACGTAGCCGATGACCAGCACGGCCACCATCGCCACGATGCGCGGGGCAAGCGTAAACACCTGTTGCCAGGCTTGCGAGAAACTGGCCTGCAGGGCATCCTTCGACTTGTCGAAAATATTGGCGTCGGTCGTTTCCACTACGGCGTCGGCCAAAAGAAACGTGGAGAGTGCCATAAAACTGTTCCTTTCGTAACATGAGGGGAGTTGAGCAATCGCCGGCTGCGACACAGCGTCGCGGCCAGTGAGGGGTTTGTTTACAAACGTTTTTTCTCGTGCATTTCGTATTTGCCGCTGAGGCTGAACCGCACCAGGCCCGCCAGGGCGCGGGCGAATTCGAACACCGCCGCCGGCAAGACCACCGTCACCAACTCGACGAGCTGCACGATCGCCAGGTCGCGATTCATGCGCTCATGAAGTTGCCGCTCGAACTCCGCCGGGGGGGGCGGCGGCGGCACGTCGACGTCGGCCAGGTGATCTAAAAAATCGGGAGCCATGCTGATCTCCGTTTCGGTTGCCGTGCCGGCACGGCCGAAGGGCTTACTGCGTTTCGTCGGGATACAGAGCCTTCAGCTTTTCGCGGGCACGACTGACCCGCATCTTGCAGGCGCTGACCGAGACGCCAAAGATCTCGGCCAGTTCCTCGTATTCGTAACCTTCCGCGTATTTGAGGATTAAAAGCGCTCGGTCCTCTTCGCCGAGCGTTTCCAACATGCGTGCCAGATCGAGCGACAAGCCTTCGGCGGCGACGCCGCGAGCCGGTTGGCTTTCGACCCAGTTCTCTTCGCCGGCCGGCTGCTCGTGCCGGTGCCGGCGTCCACGACCGCGACGCAAGGTCAAACAGGTGCGAACGGCGATGGCATGAACCCAAGTGGCATATTTCGAACGTCCCTCGAACTTCGCGCGGCTGAAAAACAGCCGCACGAAAACTTCCTGCGCCGCGTCGTTCGCGTCCTGCTCGTTGCCCATGAGGCGATAACAGATCCGCCAAACACGCGGCCGGAAGCGCTCGACCAAGGCGACAAACGCCGGACCGTCCGACCCTTCGCGGGCCGCCAAGGCGGCGAGTTGTTCGTCGGTTTGTTGCTCGAGGGCATCCAAAACTTCTGTCCCCTGCCGAGGGCATGCTCAGCCGCCGCATCCCTATGGCCTTCAACTCATTCGTTGCCGGCCGACCGTGGGCGGGTCACATTAAAATTCTGGGTCGTAGCCGCACAGCAAGCCGCCAAACGCCATGGCGGAAAAAGAGTTATGCCGGCAAGGTGTTCCGCTTGCAGCGGTTCTAGCGGAGCCAAGGCACGGCTCGGAGCGCTCCAGATGCCGAGCCCACGCGGACTGTCGTCACGATCCCTTGGTGCGGGAGGCGTAGAGCTCGGCGTATTCCAGCACCCAATGGTCGGCCAACGTTTCGAAGGCGGCCAGATCGGCTTCGGCCAACGGCTGGAAATGATTGCGATTGAAAATCTCTTTGTTGCGAACAGTGCCCTTCGCCACCAGTTCCAACACGTGCAGCGACGAAAAGGGACGCACGGTCATTTCCAGCCGACTGAAGTGATTGGTGCGCCGGCCAGCCTCCAGTTGCAAATCGTCGCGGCTGACGGCCGCCCCCCAGCCGCGATCGCCCACCAGGGTTTCGTAGCGGAAGCCGGGAAAGAATTGCGGCAGCGGCCGCATGCAGTTTTCGATCCGCTCCGACAATTCCAAACGAAACTGCGAATGCAGCCGCTTCAGCTCTTCCTCATTCAGCGTCCGCTCTGCTTTAGCCCGCTGCCGGGCCTCGCCCAATCGTTCGCCGCGCCGAATCGCATCTTCCAGTCGTTCGCGAAAATCCACGGTTGCTTGCGCCAGGTTTTTGTGTGATTGGAGAAGGCGAACGGATGACCGATCGTGCGGCCGTGGGACTTAATGTGCTTCAATCGACCGAGGGCCCATCAACCGCGGGCCCATCAACCGCGGGCCCATCGGCCGCGTTTTGTCCGCCGCCCGACGACGGCTCGGGTTCGACGGCATGTGCGGTCGTTTCCGGATGCGGAGTTGGTGCGTCGCCAGCGATTTGCGCGGGGGCTTGCTCGCGCGCATGATTTGGCTGCGGTTTCTTCGTACCCGTCGAGGACTCGGCCGCCTCGCCGGCGGGCGAAGGCGCTTTCTGTTCCAGGAATTGCTTCAAGTCGCCAAACGTCCGTAGCGGCTCGCGTCCCTCTTTCATGGCGGCCGTGATCGGCACGAGCGGCTTGGGCTTTTTGGGCGGCCCACTCTTGAACTTGGGCCTGGGCGGACGATCGTGGCTGCCGGCCTGGCGAGTCGCGTCGCCATGACGCGGCGGACGCCCGCCCCCGGCCGGCCGACTCGATTGTTCGCGCGGCCTGCGTGCCGGCGCGCCACCGGCAGGAGGTGCTGTCTGAGCCGCGGCCGATTCGCCATTGGCTGGTGTGGATGGAGCGGCCGCCGGTTTCTCGCCCCGCTTGGGCCGGCTGCGGCGTTCGTTGCCACGCGGTGTTCCCGGGGCGATCATCGTGAGCGAGACGCGGCGGCGGGTTTTGTCGATTTCGTGAACCCAGACTTTGACCGTGTCGCCGACCGACACCACTTCGTGCGGATCGCGCACGTACTTGTTGGCCAATTGGCTGATGTGAACCAGGCCGGTGTCGTGCAGCCCGATGTCGACGAAAGCTCCGAAGTCGACGACGTTCAGCACCGTGCCCGACAGCTCCATGCCGGGCGAAAGATCGTCGAGCTTGATCACCCCTTTTTTGAAGATCGGCGGCGGTAGATCTTCACGCGGATCGCGCCCCGGGCGGGCCAACTGAGCCAGAATGTCGCCCAAGAGCAGCGTGCCCCCCTCGCACTTTGCAGCCAGGGCTTCGACCGGCGTTTGGGCGGCCTGCTCTGCCACGCGGGCCGCCGATTCGCTATCGGCCAGATCGGCGACGCGGGCCGAAATCGACTCCAGCACCCTTTCGGCCAAGGGATAGCTTTCGGGATGAATCCAGGTGGCGTCAAGCGGGTTGTCGCGCCCCACGATCTTCAAAAAGCCGGCCGCTTGTACGAAGGCCGCTTCGCCAAAACCGGGCACCTCTTTCAGTTGTTCGCGCGATCGGAAAGGACCATGCTCGCTGCGGTAGTCGTAGACCCGCCGGGCGGTGAGTTGATTCAAACCCGACACGTAGCGCAACAGGGCGGGGCTGGCCGTGTTCAGATCGACGCCGACGAAGTTCACGCACGATTCGACCACGTCGTCGAGCGAAGCCCGCAAGTGCTTGGCCTTGACGTCGTGCTGATACATGCCGACCCCGATGCTGGCCGGATCGATCTTCACCAATTCACTGAGAGGATCCTGCAGCCGGCGGCCGATCGAAATCGCGCCGCGGAGCGTGGCGTCGTATTCCGGGAATTCTTCGCGCCCCAGTGGACTGGCCGAATAGACGCTGGCTCCCGCTTCGTTGACGATGACGTAGGCGACCGACTTTTCAGCCAGCTCGCTCGTCAGCAATTCGCCGATCAGCTCTTCGGTCTCGCGGCAGGCGGTGCCGTTGCCGATGGCGACCAGCGACAAGTCGTGCGCGGTGATCAGCTCCACGAGCTTGGCCTTCGCTTCTTCACGGCGCTCGGCCTTGCCAACCAGGTGAATGACCGCGTGGGCGAGGAGATTGCCAAACTCGTCGAGCGCCGCCAGCTTGCAGCCGCTCTTGAAGCCGGGGTCGGCTGCCAACACCCGCCGCGAACGGACCGGCGCCTGCAGCAGCAGATTGCGCAGATTGCGGGCGAAGACTTGCACGGCGTGGGCCTCGGCCCGATCGGTCAGCTCGCGCCGCGCTTCGCGTTCCAAGCTGGGAAAGACCAAACGCGACAAAGCGTCGCGGGCACAGCCGCGGAGCAAATCGGCGTGCGGGTGATCGGCGGGAACCAGCAGCTCGTCGGCCGTTTGTTCCATGGCCGGCATGTCGGCCTCGACCTTGACGCGGAGCACTTTCGCCCGCTCGCCCCGGTTGATGGCCAGGATGCGATGCGGCGGGACTTGGCCCAACTGTTCGCTGTAGGCGAAATAGTCGCGAAAGCCTTGCGACTTCTTGTCGTCCGGTTCGGCCCGGGCGCTGGTCAGCTTGCCAGTGCGCTGGAGAATCTTGCGGAGGCGCTGCCGCAGATCGGCCCGCTCGCTGAAGATTTCGGCCAGGATGTGTCCCACGCCCAAGAGCGCGTCGGCCGGGCTGGTGACACCGCGATCGGTGGCGACGAATTCGGCGGCTCGGGCGTCGAGATTCGCGGCCATGGGCGAAGCGGAAAGAACTTCTTCGGCCAGTGGCTCCAAGCCGCGTTCACGGGCCAAGGTGGCCAACGTCTGCTTCTTGGGTTTGAACGGCAGGTACAGATCTTCCAGCCGCTTGGTGCTTTCGGCGGCCTCGATTTCGGCGGCCAGAGCTTCGGTCAGCTTGCCCTGCGACTCGATCGAACGCAGGATGGTTTGCTTTCGCTCGCCCAGTAGCCGCAATTTGCCCAAACGCTGCTGGATTTGCCGAATCTGCTCTTCATCCAGACCGCCGGTTTCATCCTTGCGGTAGCGGGTGATGAAGGGAACGGTGTTTCCCGCATCCAACAGTTCGATGACCCGTTCGACGCGCGGCAACGGGATTTGCAACGGGCCGGCGATCGACCGTAGATCGATAGCGACCGTAGAGATCGTACCCATGCGGTTACGGCGCTCGACAAGCACCGGCCGCGCTGCAGGGCGGCCGATTGTCGAAGCGAAGGGGATGGTTCAGAGCGCAAAAGCCTAAGTCGTTTCGACTTGCTCGCTGCGGGGCAATCTAGGGCCTGAACGATTCGTTGTCAAGCTACGGGTTTGGCCCTACAGGCGCTAGGCGCTTGATTTTGCCGTCGTGCTTGCGCGCAGGCAGGCGGCATGCTACCAAAGCCAACGGCGGAAAAATCGCGCCGAGCTGCCAAATAGATCAAACTCGCAGGCGCGGATTTGCCGATATCGGATGAAGCGTCAGGGCGGGCAAGGCCGCGAGCGCGTATGGATGCGCGATGCGCGGACCGCAACCTCGAAGTGAGGTTGTACCTTGTAACAATCAACGTAAGGAAGCGTACGATGGCCCGAGCCCAATTGCGCGTCTATTATGGTCCCCAAGTGGAAGCCACCACTTCGATCCCCGCCACGACGCACCACAAGGACGTGGTGACCGTTCCGCTGGGAGAGATTTTTCCGCTCCTGGCCGATGCGGTGCGAAGCGAGCGGACCTGGCTGCGTGATTTCGAGGATGATGAAATCACGATTTCCAGCGATCTGTACGAAGTGATCTTGGCCTATCAGCATTTTCGCCGTCCCTCGGCCTAACGGCGTCCTGACAAAACGTTTCATGCGAGCAATTCCGACAGCTCGGCCTTCGACAGCCGAGCTGTCGGTGTTTTATTGCGCACGACACGCTCCCTGCGCGCAAGGTCGCACGGCGGCGGCCTTTGGTTGGGTCGCCTTGGCCGCCGCGGCCCCGGCCCCAAAGTCGACATTCCGGCCCGGTCTCGCCCGAGGATATACTCAGGGAGTAAACTATTCGCCGTGCCCAGGCGGCGCCGGTGCCAGCACCGCGCCCCGTTTTGCTCGCGAGCATTCGACCAGTGCAAGACTCCACGCCAGTGGAAAAGAAGGTCCGTAGTGTCAGAGACGATTTCGCCCGATCCGTCGCCCGGTGACTTCGAGCCAGGGGTGGGCGATTCGGCGATCGATCACCGCCGGATTGCCGACTTGATCGCCGAAATCAAGCTTTCGGCCGACAAGCTGGCCACCGATCGGACGTCGCGCGGTGATTTGAAGCTGCTCAGCCGCACGCTGCGGGAGCTGCGCTACGCGTTCAAGGTGTTCAGCCCTTATCGCACGCGGCGCAAGGTCACTGTGTTCGGCTCGGCCCGCACGCGCCCCGAAGAACCGACGTTCGAGCAGGCCGTCGCCTTCGGCCGCGCCATGGCCGACAACCATTGGTTGGTGGTGACCGGAGCGGCCAGCGGCATCATGGAAGCTGGCCATCTCGGCGCCGGCCGTGAACACTCGATGGGGCTCAACATCATGCTCCCCTTCGAGCAGTATGCCAACCCCGTGATCGCCGGCGACACCAAGCTGGTGCAC
>DATJTR010000388.1:0-2874 GCA_035503215.1 Pirellulales bacterium | reverse complement strand
TCGGTCGCGATAACGTGCGCGAGGGAGCGCGGCTGGCGCTGGGGCGGCCGGTCGAAACGATCTACGATTTCTCGCAAGCCGAAATCGTGTTGTCGCTGGATGCCGACTTTCTGCTCGGCATGCCGGGCAGCGTGGCTTATGCCCGACAGTTTGCCGACGCCCGGCGACTGTATGGCGAGCGCTCGACGGCTTCGGCGGCGGGCGAGCCTGCGACAAGCCCCCCGCGGATGAGCCGCGTGTATGCCATCGAAAGTTCTCCGACGCTGGTGGGCAGCGTGGCGGATCATCGCTGGACGGTGAAGGCCCGCGACGTCGAGCGAGTGGCCCGCGCGCTGGCCGCCGGTTTGGGAGTCGAGGTGGCCGAGGCGGCGGGCGAAATGCCGAGCGGTTTTTCCGCAGCCGCGCTGGGCGCGATCGTCGCCGATCTGGAGAAATACAACGGCCGATCGCTGGTCATCGCCGGCGACGGCCAGCCTCCCGAGGTGCACGCGCTGGCGCACGCCTGCAATCGTGCGCTGGAGAACATCGGCAAGACGGTGCGTTATGCCGAGCCGGTCGAGGCCCGGCCGATCGATCAGTTGGCGTCGCTGGGCGAATTGATCGACGATCTGAAGGCCGAGCGGGTTCGCGTGCTGCTGGTCATCGGTGGCAACCCGGTTTACAACTCGCCGGCCGAGCTCGATTTTGGCGGCCAGCTCAGCCGCAGCTTGGGAATCGGCGGCGAAGGGAAAGACTCGGCACTGCGGCTGTGCGTGCACCTGTCGGATTACTACAACGAAACGTCTCTCTTGTCGCACTGGCACATACCGGCCGCGCACGATTTGGAATCGTGGAGCGACGCCCGGGCGTACGACGGCACGGCCACGATCATCCAGCCGCTGATCTCTCCTCTGTACGAGGGCAAAACGGCGCACGAGCTGTTGGCGGCGCTAGCCGGGGGCACGAACCGCGGGCCGTACGATATCGTGCGGGCGTATTGGCAGACGCAGTGGAAGGGGGATTTCGAGAAGACCTGGCGGCGCGCGGTGCACGACGGCGTCGTGGCCGACACGCAGTCGCCGAAGGTCGAAACGAATTGGTCCTTCCGCGACAAGCTTTCGGCCGCGGCGCGCACCCCCATCGAGGAAAAGGAGGGGACGGTCGAGTTGGTCTTTCGTCCCGATCCGACGATTTGGGACGGGCGTTTTGCTAACAGCGCCTGGTTGCAGGAATTGCCGAAGCCGCTCACCAAGTTGACGTGGGACAATGCCGCGCTCGTCAGTCCCGACACGGCCCGGCGGTTGGGGGTCAAGCAGCAAGACGTGGTGCGGTTGAAGGTGGGCAAGCAAGAGATCATGGCGGCCGTTTGGTTGTTGCCTGGTCAGCCCGAGGGTTCGATCGGGCTGACGCTCGGCTATGGCCGCACGCGCGCGGGCCGGGTCGGCAACGGATATGGCTACGACGCCTACAAATTGCTGCCGGCCGGCCGCGAATGGTTCGTGGGCGACGCCCGGATCGAGCGGACTGCCGAAACGTATCAGCTCGTCGCGACGCACGAACACTGGAGCATGGAGGGCCGCGACCTCGTGCGGACCGTCGACTTCGCCAAGTTCGACGAGGAATCGCACGAGCTGGAGCGTAAGACCGAGGAAGAAAACGAAGAGCCGAGCTTCTATCCCTCCTGGCCCTACCCGGCCGAAGCGGACGGTTTGCCGCAGTATGCCTGGGGCATGACGATCGATCAGACGTCGTGCATCGGCTGCAATGCCTGCATCATCGCCTGTCAGGCCGAAAACAACACGCCGGTCGTCGGCAAGGAGCAGGTGTCCAAAGGGCGGGAGATGCACTGGCTGCGGGTCGACCGCTACTTCAAGGGGACGATCGAGAACCCCGAGACCTATTTCCAGCCGGTCCCTTGCATGCAGTGCGAGCAGGCGCCGTGCGAAGTGGTGTGTCCCGTGGCGGCCACGGTGCACGACTCCGAGGGGATCAACAACATGGTCTACAACCGCTGCGTGGGGACGCGGTACTGCTCGAACAACTGTCCCTACAAGGTGCGGCGGTTCAACTTCCTCAACTTCACCGACATCGAATCGTCGACGCTGAAGATGCTGCAGAATCCGCAAGTGACGGTGCGCAGCCGTGGCGTGATGGAAAAGTGCAGCTACTGCGTGCAGCGGATCGATATCGCGCGGATCGATGCCAAGCGCGAAGGCCGCGCGATCGCCGACGGCGAGGTGCAAACCGCCTGCCAGGCGGTGTGTCCGACGCGGGCGATTTCGTTCGGCAACCTGAACGACCCGAAAGCGAAGGTTCGGCAGGTGAAGGCCTCGCCACTGAATTACGCCCTGCTGGGCGAATTGAACACGCGGCCGCGGACGACCTATCTGGCCCGTGTGCGCAACGCGAACGTGGAGCTGGAAAAGATCGAAACGCCCGCCGACGTGCCGCAGAGCGAGGGAACCCAGTCGAGCATTCCGCGGCCGGTGTCGCCGGCGAGCGAAGGCCCCGCGGGAGGTGATGCATGACGCACCTGACGAACGGCCAGCCTGTGCTGGAAGCCGACGAACTGCCGGTGATGTTGGGGGAGCACACGTACGGCTCGGTGAGCGACAAGATCGCCGACATCGTGCTGACGACTCACACGCCCTGGTTTTGGTGGTTCGGCTTGGCCATCTCGTCGAGCTTCGTGGCGGTGCTCGGTGCGACGATTTATCACTTGCTGACGACCGGCATCGGCATTTGGGGCAACAACATTCCGGTGGCTTGGGCGTTTCCGATCGTGAATTTCGTGTGGTGGATCGGCATCGGGCACGCCGGCACGTTCATTTCGGCGTTTTTGCTGCTGCTGCGGCAGGAATGGCGGACGTCGATCAACCGGTTTGCCGAGGCGAT
>DATJTR010000387.1:0-7490 GCA_035503215.1 Pirellulales bacterium | reverse complement strand
AACCTTCGTCCGCGCAAAATCTCCCGACCGCATCGCCCTGGTGAGCGATCTATCCGGCTATGCAGGCCTGCCGGTCGGCTCCTACGAGACCGCACTCTGCCCCGTCGAAATCCTCGACGACGGTCGACTGGTCGTGGCGGGCCAGCGCGATCTACTGGCCGGCGCCGGCGAGCCGATCGGCAAGGGAATCGTCGGCATGATGCGGTTTGCCTCGGTCGATCGGCCGACCGCCATCGCCATGGCCAGCGCACATCCAGCCCGCATGTTGGGCGTCGAAGTGGCGGCGCTGGCCGTGGGAGATCGGGCCGACGTCGTGACGTTCGATTTGCCGCTGGACAATGCCGGCTTGCCGACCGCACTCTGCGTACGGCAAACGGTGGTGGCCGGCCGCCTGGCGATGGGCGAGCATGCCTGCGCGCTCTAGGGCGCCGAATTGCACGCCCTGTGAACGAATTCGCGTTGCTTCTTGCCCGCAAGGCCTGCTTACCCGCAAATGCACGCCTGCCCAGCAAAAAAGTAGCCCGAAGCCACCCGCCTGCGGCAAGTACCCGCGGGGGTCCTTCGTCGTGCGTCCCTCGCTTCCGCTTCGGGCTGCCTTTGCTGAACGTCATGCCACGATGCAACGCGCGCTAATGCGCCAGCAGCACGGCAAGCAGGCCGGTCAGGAAGATGCCGTCGAACGTTCCCGCGCCTCCGATCGAAGCGATCGGCGCTCCGAGCTCCGCCAACCGGTGCAGATTCATCAGATCGGCCCCGACGAGCGTCCCCAGACTGCCTGAGATGTACGCCAGCGGTGCCGCCGTGGGGCGCGAGAGAATCATGGCCACCGCGGCCGACAAGATCGGCGGCAGAAAAATCGGCACCGCGATTCCTTTGCCTTCGATGCGCTGTGCCATCAGGTGTACGACCACGGCCACGACGACGATGCCGATCACGCTCGAGCGATAGATCTTGTTCTTGATCGCGAGGTAGAGCGACAGGCCAGTCGGAATGATGGCGCCGCCGACGTTCACCGCCAGCACGGTTCCCGGCCAGTTGTGGACGACGGGAATCAAGTGTTCGACTCCCATGATCGAAAAGTGCTCGTCGCTCACGCGCTGGCCGCCCCCCAGCTCGGCCACGGGAATGTTGATGTAGCTGCCCAGCAGCGAACCGAGCAAAAGCGCCGTCACCCAGCTTTCGCTGACTCCCATTTTCTCATAGGCGTAGCTGATCACGCCGATCTGCAGCGCGGCCACCACTAAGACGCCGATCACGGCCAGCACCAGAAAAATCAGCGGAACGAGCGGTAGATAGTGATACTCGGAAACGTGCATGAAACCTTTGTCCCCCGGAACGATTCGCTTGCTCGGCCGCCTTCGGCCAACCATCCTAACGCCCGGCGCAGCCGCCGGGCAACGGGCCGGGGCTTGGGCGCCTTTCATAATGGTGGAACGGCCACGACTGCACTAATCCGAAGCGCAAGCGAGGGTTCCTCATTCTTGCCCCCTCGCGGGTACTCGCCGCAGGCGGGTGGCTTCGGATTAGTCTGTCTAACGTCACGCGACGATGAAACGCGCCCTTGGGCGGATGCTCGACGGATCTGCAGATCGTTCTTGCCGCGCAGCCGGTTTGTCCATCGCGGCGAGTCTTGCTTCCGGCCCCGCGAGAGTGCAGAGCTGAAGAAACCAGTGCGCTACCAACGACCGTGCGCCAGCGATGGTTTTGCGCAGCCGTCGTGTTTGCGGCGCTCGATAGAAAACGAACCGGAGCGCCGGCGCTAGAACCTCAAACCGTTTCGTCGTCGCCGCGCTAGTTCCACACGGTGAAAAAGCGGCGATGATGACGCGGAATCGCTGCGATGCGCCGCGCCTGCTCGTAAGCGGCCTGATAGAGCTGCCATTGCCAAGCGCTGGCCTGCGCCATGAAGAACGCGGGCGTGACCACGAATCCAGCGGGAATGCTCGGTGCCGAAGGCTGGGGATTGGCAGGACGATCTGGCATGGTGAAGCGGG
This sequence comes from Pirellulales bacterium, assembly GCA_035503215.1. Classification (GTDB taxonomy): domain Bacteria; phylum Planctomycetota; class Planctomycetia; order Pirellulales; family PALSA-1355; genus DATJTR01. Next base: position 5,496 of record DATJTR010000387.1, on the reverse strand, counting down.
CACGAATGCGGTTGGTCAGCATCGGACGATTCCTGTCGACTCGATTGCCTGGGCAGTGGGGCGTCGTGGGTGGGCTGCTGTGCTAGCGTGCTAGCATGTTGATCATCATCATGAAGATCGTCTTGGTGATATGGTCGACATGCCGCTGTCAGCGCCAGCACCAGAAACATCCTAAATTTCGCCAATCACCGCGGCGCGCCCCGTCACGAAAGTTAGCGCCGGAAACTTTTCGCTCATCAGCAATCTTTGCTTCACCCTTCAGCTTGTACATCACCGATAGCGCTTTTATACTGCTGCGAAGTTTTGGTTGCCGACCCGCTAACGTAACGATCGGGAGGCCCATTTTTTGCCACGCCGCTGACTGGACGACCAGAGGTGCGCAAGTTCCTCAGGGTTTCAGTCGCAGTTCGGTGTGCCACACCGATTATCTCGCGCCGCTAAGGATTCGTGCGGTTTGCGGCTGGTCTCGAGCGAAAGGAGTTCTGCTATGGCTAGCGCTGTGGTTACGCATCGTGGTTCGTCGCACGCCCCCGCTTTTCACACGGCTCCGGCCCCGCATCACGCGGGCCATCCCGCGGCCGCCCCGGCCTTCAACACCTGGGTGCTGCCGCGCTGCACCATGAAGGCCGAAAAGTGCAAGAACGGCATGAAGCTCGTCTGCTCGTGCGAAGATGAGGTGGCCTGCGGCACCTTGCAGAATCTCTGTCGCTCGTTGTGCGACGGCATGTGCTCGCTGACTTGCACCTACAACGGCATTCCCTGCTGCGAGTTCAACCTGTTCTGCGGACAGTGCAAGTGCGAATACACCAAAGACGGTTGCTCGCTGACCTGCACCAGCGGTGACAAAGCTTGCTGCGACATGATTCAAGCTTGCTGCGACTGCCTGGCTCACTGCCTGGCCGCCGGCTGCTGCTGCTACCTGTCGTTCGGCGGCACGCCCTGCTGCTGCGGTTGCGAGTAAGCCGCTGCTTTCACGCCCTCTTGGCGGTTCCAAGGAAACCCGGCTCGAAACGCGTCGAGCCGGGTTTTTTTGCGCCTCGAGGCATCCTTGGAAACCATGCCACTTGTGGAGCCGGCCTACGCCGGCAGCTCCTCACGGTCGAACTCCGCCACGGCTTGGTCGAGGGCGGCCAGGACGTGACGGCCGTGTGCGCCGCTCGCGGCTTTCCACGCGGGCGTTGAATCCGTTGAATCGGCGGTCTGCACGCTCACGGCCCCAGGTGCGGCCGAAGCTCCGCTGCTGGTCGCGCTCGAGCCGCTGCCAGAAACGGCGGCGGATTGCCCCGAAGGCTGAGTCGCGGCGGGCGTCTCGGCAACGCCGAGCGCCAGCGCGATGATATCGAACGCAGGCGACGCCGAAGGGGACGACGGGGCCGTGATGCCCGACTGGCGCGTGCTGTTTTCGCTCGTCGCCTCGGCCGCGTCGATGGTGTTGATCAGGCCGTTGCCGTAGAAGTCGAAGTACGGGTTGTATCCTGCGCTCGTTTCGTGGTCATTATCCAACGAGCGGGCTTCAGCGGCGTCGGAGCTGTTGACGATGCCGTACTGGTAGCCGTCGCCGGGCAGCACGTTGAAGTTGAAATCGAACGTCGACCCGGCCAATCCGTTCCCCGATGGGAACGAGCTGCTGCTCGTCGTGAACGTGCCACTGATCCCGGCACCGTTGGCGTCGGTAACCTGGGTGCTTCCGGCGGTGCCGAACGAGCTGCCCGTCGTGGCGATGGCGAACACGTACTTGTTGTTGCCCAGCGATCCGCTCAGCGTCCACGAATACGTGTTGCTCCCGTCAGTGGTAAAACCGGTCACCGACGGCGCGGCGACGGCGCCACCCCCGGTACCGCCGACGAGCTCGAGCGAGCCTTGCCCGATGTTGGACACCGGCCCGCTGAACGACACGGTGATGGTGTTGATGTTCGCGAATGGTAGATCGGTCAGCTGCGCGCTGCCGGTTTGCAGCGCGTAGCCGAGCGACGGAGTGGTCGCGTTGCCCAGGCCGTTGGCGGCGAGGTAGCCCTCGAAATTGGTCGTGGCTCCCGAGTCGCTCCAACTGCTACCCGAGACGTAGGCGGCGGTTACGGTGACCGGCGCCTCGACGTCGACCGTCTCCTCGGCGGTGTTGCTCGTGAGCGAGTCGCTTGAATCGCTCGCCACGATCGAGATCGATCGCGTCGCGGTGCTGGTGCTGGTCGAATTCGAGAACTCGATCGACTCCAGCGCGCTCTGGTACTGCGCCACGGTTGCGGTCCCGCTCAGCGTGAGCACGCCTCCCGTGTAGCTGCCAGTGATGCCACTGCCGACCGGACTCGTAAAGGTCAGCGTGTCGCCGGTCTGGAGGGTGCCGGCCGAAATCGTGGCCGTTGCCCCGGTCAGATCGGCATCGCTCGACGCCACGGTAATCCCCGGGTCGACCTCGACCGCCGGTCCCCCCGCGGTGTAGTCGGCCACCGTTCCGGACGGCGTCAGCGTGATGAACGAAGCGGCCCCGGTCACCGAGAAGACGGTGCCGTCGTAGTGGTTCCCGCCGTCCTCGCCGGTTCCATAGAGCGCCGAGCCCCCTAGCGTCAGTCCCGCGTATGGGCTGGCGCCGTCGCTTCCGCCGGTGAACGAGTACAGGCTATCGAACTCGCTCCCGTCGGTGCCGATTGAGAAGATTGTGCCCGCATCGTCCTCACCGCCCTGCCAAGTGGTGCCGAACAGCGTGTCGCCGTCGAGAACCATGGCCCCAGTCGGCTCGCTGCCGTCGGTGCCCGAAAAGGTATGCAACACCTGGTAGTTGGTCCCGTCCGCGTTCAGGGAGAAAACCGTCCCGCTGAGGTACGACACCCCGTACAGGACCGAACCGTCAGTCGCCATCGTCGAATCCGAGATGCCCCCGTCGGGGAAGTCATACACGATTCCGAAATCGCTTCCGTCGGTATTTAGTGAGTAGACGGATCCGTATGCCGATTCGCCCCTAGTGCCCTCCGCGGTTCCGTAGAGCGTCGAGCCAATCGCGACAAGGCCACTCTCGGACTCGGAGCCGACATCGTCGATTTGATTGAACGAGTGAAGAACCTCGTACCCCGTTCCATCGGTGTTGATCGAGAAGATCGACCCGACCCCGTAGGCGCCGCCGCCAACGGTCGTCCCGTAAAGCGTGGAACCGACCGCGATCACGCCTGCCTCGGGCCCGCGGCCGTCCGAAGGCGACCCTTCGAACGAATAGAGCACTTGGTAATCGGAGCCGTCGGTATTGATCGAGAAAACCGCCCCGGCGCCGTAGGCGCCGCCGAATGTCGTCGTCCCATAGAGAGTCGATCCAACAAGCGCGAGCGCCCCCATCGGCTCGAAGCCGTCGCCGCCGCTCATCGAGAAATCATGGAGGACCTCATAGCCGGTTCCGTCGGCGTTGACGGAATAGATGGTGCCACGGCTGCCGCTGGTGCCTCCGTACGAGGTCGTGCCATACAGCGTTGACCCGACCACTACCGGCGCGGTGAGGGGCAGCGCCCCGTCAGAGCCGACTTCGGGTCCTGTAAACGTGTGGACCGTGTTTACGCTCACCGTGAGCATCCGCCGGTCCTCGAGCAACTCGACACACAGCCGGCGAAGGCCTGCGCTCGCTCGCCGCTCACTCGTACCGCCGATTCGCTGAAAGCCTCGCCTTGAATGATTCCGCCGTTTCATTTTCATCCCTCCCTGCTGAATAAATGAGTTGAAATGTTACGTTTGCTCCGGTGCGAACGGCGCCGGGCATGCGCGCACCGCGATCAGGCGAGAGCGCGCGGAGGTAAAAAAACCCTCCCACCCCGGGAAGTGTGCTTCCGCAGGGTGAGAGGGTTGCCGGTCGTTGCCTTGACCCGGAAGGCGAGCGGTGAAAAGCTCGCACTTACGCGCCTGGCGTCCCTTTCCAGCCGCGGTCCCCTTAGTGAGGCGAGAACGGTTCGTAGTAGCTGCCGTCGACCGGTTCGTCCTGGTCGCGGGTGACCAGGCGAGCGAACAAACGGATGGGGATGTTCTCGGAGATGAACTTCACCGAGCCATCACCCAAGGCCACGTGCAAGCCGCCCGGATGGAACGAGAAGGGCTGACCCGAGCCGTTCACCGCCGTGGCGCTGGCCGCAGGATCCCAACCGTTGAAGATGCTAAGCAGGCTGCCCGAGCTAGCGCCCTGGTAGGCACTCGTCGATGGCGTGATACCACTCGCTAGATTGGCCTGTATGACGTTCGAAACGCTTTTCGACGGTGGGGCGTTGGGACCGGTGATCTGGTCTGGACTAGCCGTCCACGTGCCGCCGCCGACGCTGACGCCGTTGGTGCGGTTCACGTAGTAACCCGGGAAGTACGTGCCGGTCAGGTCCGAACCGACGAGCGAAATATCGCTGGCCGGCCGCGACCAACCACCACCATTCACGCGATCGTGCTGGATCGTGCCAATATCGCCCTGTCCGCCGATATCGCTATCGGTATTGTTCACGAGCGTGAGCTTGCCTGCCGTGCCGCGGTTCCACAGCCAGGGACGGCCGGCACTTTCCGAGAGCAGAACCGTGTTCGACAAACCGTCGCGGACTTCCGCCAGCCGCGGCTTGGCGTTCTTTTGCAAGATGCCATAGCCGTAGCCGTCGATCGCCGAGGCTCCCGAACCACCGAGCACCGTCGCCGCATACGCGATCTGCGTTTGCGTTTCGGTCGTCGCGCCAGCGGGGGTGCCGACGCCGGCTTGCTCATAAGGAAGCTGTTGCAGAATCGCCTCGACGTGGGTCACCGCCGCGTAATCGCTCGGGGCGGCAAACCGGCCAGGAGCAGCGCTGCCGCCGTTCGGCCACACTCCGCTCGCAGTGGGCAGACCGGCGTTCGAGCCGTAAAAGCCTTTTTCGAGGGCAGCGGTTTGCGACTTCGGATCCGGGTCGTCATCCAAGCGAGACGGGTCGGCGGTCGAAGGATTGCTCGATGGGCATTCCAGCGCCGCAATTCGGGTGCTCGAAACCACCGAGTTGGGCACAGTGAAACCACCGGCCGTATTGGGAATGGCCGCACTCCAGTTCTGCGTCTGATCGTACTTGTCGAACAGACCTTGCTGATCGAGGTACGGTAGCACTTGCGTCAGCCACGCAATACGGGCTCCCGTCGGCGGACGCACGCTGGAGGGCAACGTGCCGAAGGCGCTGGCATAGTTGGCCACCGCCAAGGCTTGCTGCTTCAGGTTGTTCTGGCATTGCGAACGCCGGGCCGCTTCGCGGGCTTGCTGCACCGCGGGCAAGAGCAAGGCGATCAGCACGCCGATAATCGCGATCACGACGAGCAACTCCACCAGCGTGAAGCCGACGCGTCGCTTGGGACGATGGATTCTCATGAAACTTTTCCTCGGAATGAAACGTACCAGTTGTTGGCCGCGGGGCGGCTGCCACCGCACGAACCCGCGAAGCCGAAAAATCTACCCACCAAAAACCGAAGCCACGAGTTCCGGCGTCTTTGTCGCCGCGGCCGGGTCTCTTCCTTTTCGCCGCGTCGACGGAA
>DATJTR010000386.1:0-6227 GCA_035503215.1 Pirellulales bacterium | reverse complement strand
GACATCAAGATGGGAGACATGGACGGCATCGACGCGGCGCGCGAGATCTGCAATCAGCGCCCGCTGCCGTTCATCCTGGTGTCGAGCTATTACGATCCCGAGTTGATCGAGCGCGCGCAGGCCGACTACGTGCTCGGCTATCTCATCAAGCCGATCCGCAAGGCCGATCTGGAAACCGCCATCGCCATCGCCATGCGGCGGTTCGAGGAATTCGAAATCTTGCGGATGGAGGCCGATCATTACCGCCAGACGCTGGCCAACCGCAAAATCATCGAGCGGGCCAAGGGCATTTTGATGAAGCGGGCCGGCATCAGCGAGACCGACGCCTTCGGCCGGCTGCAGTCCCTGGCTCAGGAGAAGAATCAGAAGCTGGTCGAAATCGCCCAGATGATTCTGACCACCGAACAGGTGATGAGTTAGCATGCCGTCGCCGCTGCCCCACTGGGACCTGTCGAACGTCTACGGCGGACTGGAAGCCGACGATTATCGCCGCGATTTCGCCCGGCTCGACAACGGGCTGAATGAACTGGCTGGGCGATTCGACGCGGCCGGCGTCGGCCATCTGGCAATGCCGGCGACCGAGATGTCGCCGGCAGAAAACGCGGCAGCCCGCACGGCGCTGGTGGCGATTCTTACGCAGGCCAACGACTTGGGCCGGCTCTCCGACACGCTCTCGGCTTTCGTCTACGCCTTCTTCAGCACCGACAGCTTCAACAGCACGGCGGCGCGCGAAATCTCGAAGCTGGAGCTCGTCGGCGTGCGGCGGCAAAACCTCGACGTGCGGCTGCGAGCTTGGATCGGCAGCCTGGCGCCGCTGCTCGACGGCTGGATCGAGCGCGAGCCCCTCTTGGCCGAACACCAGTTCTTTTTGCGGCATAGCGTCCGACGCAGTCGCTACCTGATGAGCGAGCCGCTCGAAGCACTGGCCGCTGAACTGTGCGTCGATGCGGGAAGCGCGTTCGGCAAGCTGCAAGGCAGCGTCACCAGTCAGCTCACCGTGTCACTGGAACGGGAGGGCAAAACCGAGCAACTGCCGATTACCGCCGTGCGAAATTTCGTCTTCGACCCCGATCCGGCCTTGCGCGAGCGGGCCTATCGGGCCGAGCAGGCCGGCTGGGAATCGATTCGCACGACCGTGGCCGCCTGTTTGAACGGGGTGAAGGGGACCGCGCTGACGCTGGCCCGGCGGCGCGGCTGGCCGAGCGTGCTCGACGCGTCGATCGACGACAATCGGATCGATCGGCCGACGCTCGACGCCCTGCTGGGGGCGATCGACGAAGCGCTGCCGATGTTTCGCCGCTACCTCACGGCCAAGGCCAAGAAGCTGGGGCTCGCGCGACTACGCTGGTGGGACCTGTTCGCCCCCGTGGGCGGCGAGGCCCGTCGCTTCTCGTGGCCGGAGGCGAGCGCCTTCATCGTCGAGAAATTCAGCACGTTCGGCGACGAGATGGGCCGCATGGCACGGAGCGCGTTCGACGGGCGCTGGATCGATGCCGAGCCGCGCAAGGGAAAACGTGGCGGCGCGTTTTGCATGTCGGTCGAAGGGGTCGAGGAAAGCCGGATCCTGGCGAACTTCGACGGCAGCTTCGACCAGGTGAGCACGCTGGCCCACGAGCTGGGGCATGCCTATCACAATCATTGTCAGCGCGGGCTCCCCTCGCTGCTCCGCGGCGCGCCGTCGACCCTGGCCGAAACGGCCAGCATCTTTTGCGAAACCTTGATCGCCGAACAGGCGATTGTGCAGTCGAGCCCGCAGGAACAGTTGGCGATTCTCGAAGCTCAGCTCAGCGGAGCGACGCAGGTGTGCCTCGACATTCGCTCGCGGTTCCACTTCGAGCAAGGCGTGTTCGAGCGGCGCGGCGAATGTGAGCTGAGCGCCGACGAATTCTGCGAGCGGATGCTCGACGCCCAGGCCAAGACCTACGGCGAGGCGATCGATCCGGCGACGTATCATCGTTACATGTGGTTGTGGAAGCCACACTACTACGCCCACGAGCACAACTTTTATAACTTCCCTTACGCCTTCGGCCACCTGTTCAGCCTGGGCCTGTACGCCTTGTACGGCCAGGAGGGACAATCGTTCGTCTCGCGCTACGACGCCCTGCTGCGGGCGACGAACCAAGACTACGCCGCTCCGCTCGCCGCGCGGTTTGGGATCGACATCACGCGCGCCGATTTCTGGCGAGCGAGCTTGAACGTGATCGGCCAGCAGGTCGAGCGGTTCGAGCGACTGTGAGAAACTCGAGGGACAAACCCGCGTGTGGAAACGCCGACCGGATGCCGTGGCATACGAATCGCGGCTGAGTAGAATGAAAGGCGGCCGAGGGTTTCATTTGAAGCCGAACGCGAGGATGAAGCATGGCAACGACACAGTTCGATCGGGCTTCGATGGCTCGCTGGTACGCTGAGCAGCACCTCAAGACTGATCCGGGGATTGTCTCGGTTTACTACCTGCCGGCGAATTCGGATGTGCGGGAAATCCGGTTCGTCGAGGTCAATCGCCTGATTGGCGACCGAACGGACGATGCTCTGGAACCGGTCGACTTCGGAGTCGACTTTGGCGAGGAAGGCGCGCACAAACTGTTTGTCGTTGACGTCAGTCCCGCGCAATGGGAACGCATCCAGGCCGGCAATCTTCGCCTGCCCGACAGTTGGTCCCTTACCGGCGCGCTCGAGTTGCCATGAACGAGTTTCAGCGGTTATGGTGGCAGCAGGCTCGGTCCGACCATGAGGTGTTCTTATTGCTCCGTCGCGAGGGTATATCGGCCTGCCACCTGCTGCATTACCTGCAGATGGCCACGGAAAAGCTCGCGAAGGCCTACTTCTGGCGAACGAACGCACCACCCAAGAGTCACGCCGGCTTCGTCAAGTTCTTGCGGTCGCTCGGCGGCACGCCGACGGCGCATCGGTCGAGCATGGCCAAACGATTCGCCTTCAATCGTTTTGAGGATTTTCAGCGTTGGATTTTCGCGGTGCTGCCAATCGCGTATGACCTGGAGCGCATTACACCGGCACTGGCAAGCGACGGGCCTAATTCCGAATACCCCTGGCCACACGCGAAGCCTGCGAACGCACCCGTCAGTTACGAATTCGACGTGTGGAACAGCCTCGCCAAGCATCAAGGGCGCGAGCTGATGCGGTTTGTACACCGCGCTGTCGAGCGATTCAGCGAATTCGCATGACCGTGGCGTCCCTCCCCTGTCCCGGTTACCTGACGTCGAGCACCGCCTCGTTTACCGCAGCGCGAACGCCGGGGCTCGACCCGTCATACGCTTCAGTCGACCAGAACTTCGACCTCGGGTAATTCTGCCGGAGGGCCGTGAGCGAGAAAACGCTCGACGATCGCCGCCAGCGAGAGCGGGGTGAGACGCTCTGGGGCCGTGACCAATTCACTGACCGGCCACCAGCGAAGGCAGTCGATGGCCTGCATTTCTTGTTGGTCCGAGAAGCATGGCTCGAAGCGGGGTAGCCGCACCACATAGTACTCCTCGCGCTGCAGGATCCGCCGGCCGGCCCAGTCGAACGTGTGCTGTCGCCGCCAGACGAGCGGGCCGATGGTGAATTGCGCGAGCCCCAATTCCTCGCCGAGTTCGCGGCGCAGGCCGGCGCGGCTGGTTTCGCCCGACTCGAGGCCTCCGCCTGGAGTGATCCAGAATTTCGCACTGCCGTCCGGCGGGGCGATGCGCAGGAGGAGAACTTCGCACTCGGGCGTGAGCAAGATCGCCCGCGCCGCCTGGCGTTCGATCATCGCGATCCTCTTCGCTGGTGGGACCAAAAAAAGCGGAAATGCTCTGCCCGGCCGATGCCGTGGGCGGCTTCATGGTTTCGGCCGAGTGCGATAACGCTGGCCCGACCGGTAGAGCTTGAGCCGCTCGGTCAGTTCGGCACGATCGGCCGCATCAGCCACATCGATGGCCTTTTGCTGCCAACGAGCGGCGGCGGCAAAATCGCCCGCCTCGGCCCAAGCGGCGGCCAGCGTGTCGAACGGGGCGGTTTCCTTCCACTCCTCCAGGTTGCACGCGGTGGTGGCGTTAAACACGGCTAGCGTGCCGTTGCGGAACTTGTCGACCGGGCAAGTCGCTTGCAGCCAGGCCAGGCCATTGAAAGCGTCGGACCATTTGGGATCGAGCCGGGTGGCTTGGGTCAGGTCGGCGATCGCCTTTTCGTAATCGCCGCGGAGGACCCAGACGCGGGCCCGCGCTTCGTACAGGGCGCCAGCGTCCGGTTTGAGCTTGATCGCCTGCTCGTAATCGCCCAAGGCTTTGTCGAATTCGCGCTTGGCATGCCAGGCGATGCCGCGATGGCGAAAAACTTCGGCATCGCTCGGGTCGAGCTTGATCGCCTGGCCGAAATCGGCGATCGCACGGTTCCAATTCTCTTTCATGCTCCAGACGTAGCCGCGACTGTAATAGGCGGCGGCATCTGCCACTCCGCGCTCGATGCCACGGGTGTGATCTTCGATCGCCCGGTCGAGCTCGCCAGCCTGCCGCCAGCAAACGGCCCGCTCGTGAAACAACTCGGGCCGTTTGGGCGCCTCGGCGATGGCCATCGTCCAAGCGACGATGGCCGGCGCGTATTGCCCGTCGCGGCTGTAGGCCTGAGCGCACCGGCCGTAGGTATCGGCGTCGGTGCGTCCGAACTGGATGGCGGTGTCGAAATCTTCGGCGGCGTCGGCGTAACGCTCGAGGGCAAACTCGGCCAGGCCGCGCTCGTAATAGACTTCGGCCTCGCCGAGGCCGGTCTCGATGGCCCGATCGAAATCGGCCACCGCCTTTTGCAGTTCACCTTTGTCTCGCCAGGCGATGCCGCGATAGTAGAGCGGCCAACCGTTTTCCGGTTCGAGTTCGCTGGCCCGGGTAAGATCTTCGATGGCGCGATCGAATTTTTTCTGAACCGTGCAGGCTCGGCCGCGAATGGCCAAGGCGCCCGCATTTTTGGGGTCGAGGCCGAGCAGCGTGTCGCAATCGGCGATCGCCTTGTCGAAATCGTCCTGCTCGAACCGAATGCCCGCTCGCCAACGATAGGCCGCCATGAGTTTGGGATCGACGTGGATTGCGTGGCTGAAGTCGGCCAGCGCGTCGTCGGGCTTTTCCTGCGACCAATCGACCATGCCGCGCAGGCACCAGCCGCCGGCATCCTTGGGGTGATCTTTCACATAGGCGGCATAGTATTCGACGGCCTCGTCGATTCGCAGCGCATCGCTCGCGAGCACCCAACCGGCCTCGACGTGCAGGAGTTCTCCCTCCTGCTCGTAGACCTGCAGCGGAAAATCGAGCGAGGTGAGCTCGACGTTTTGCTCCTCGGCCTCGATATCCTCGACCTTGATCTTGGCGTTGCGGCGCAGAAAGACGTGGTCGTCGACCCAGGCCTCGTCGCCGCGGGCGATGCAGGGGATGAAAGCGACGAGCAACATGATCGCGAGCAGGCGTTTCATACCAATCAGGATACTTAGAGTTTGATCTTCCCGCCTGGCGCGATGACGATCGGCTCGGTCTCGGTTTCGGCCTTCACGCGGGCGGCCCAGGCGGCGGCGTCCTGATGGATCGGCGGCCAGGTGTCGTAGTGCGACGGGACGACGCGGCAGGGCTTGATCAACTTCACCGCGGCCAGGGCGTCGTCGGGGCCCATCGTAAAACGGTCGCCGATCGGCAGCACGGCCAGGTCGATGCCCGCCGCGCCGATCCGCTCCATGTCGCCGAACAGCGCCGTGTCGCAGGCCAGATAGATTTTGCCATCGGGCAGCGTGAGCAAGAAGCCGCCGGGATTGCCGCCGTCGCTGCCGTCGGGCAAGCCTGACGAGTGATGGGCGATGGTCATTTGCACGCGGCCGAAAGGCAGCGTGATCGTGCCGCCGAGATTCATCGGCTCCGACTTTTTCACCCCCTGCTTCTCCAGCCAGGTGCAAATCTCGAAATTCGCCACCACCGTCGCGCCGGTGCGCGTGGCAATCTTGGCGGCGTCGGCCACGTGATCGAAATGGCCGTGCGAGACGAGAATGAAATGGGGCGCGACGCCGGTCGATTTGACCGGCGCGGTCGGCGAATCGTCGAGGAACGGATCGACCAGGATCGTTTGCTGGCCGGTATCGATGAGCCAGGCGGCGTGACCCAGCCAGGTGAGTTCGGTCATGGGGAGGCTTGAGGCTACAGGCTACAGGGACGCAATGATGACGCGACTATTGTAGCAAGCCGATGGCCGATTTCAGTGGTGCCCGCGAAGCGTGGCGC
>DATJTR010000385.1:0-4382 GCA_035503215.1 Pirellulales bacterium | reverse complement strand
GAGCCGGTCGTGCCAAAAATCAATCCGGCCGCGACCACCGGCGAGCTGACCGCCCGCTTGTCCAGTGCGCCGAATTCCCAGTTCACCTGCCCCGAGTAGGGGTTGATGCTCGAGATGCCGTGGGCCTGGCTGTTGAAGATCAATTCCAGCGGGCCATTCTGCGGCGGATAGTAGATGCATGGCGTCGAATAACTGACCACTTCGCTCTTCCGCTCGGTCCGCCAGCGCACCTGTCCGTCGCTCGCGTTCAGCGCCATCAAGAAGCTGATTCCCGAGTTCGGATTGTCCTTCAGCGGGCCGTCCTGGTCGTTGGCCAGAATTACCATGTCTTCGAACACGATCGGCGAGACGCCGGTGCTGTGCTGACTGACGACCGGGCCCAGATCGACTCGCCAGGCATGGCTGCCGTCGTGCCGCAGGGCCAACAGCGTGTATTGTTCCGGCGTCGACCAGGCCACGTACACATGGTCGCGATCGACGGCCGGCGTGGCCGTGGCAAAACTGTTGCGCCAATGCTTGTCGTGGACGCGCGATGGATAGCGCCGCTCCCAGGCCGTTTTGCCGGTCGCCGTCTCCAGGCACAGCACGATCCGCTCGGCAGTGTCCGGAATGGCCGAGGTGATGAAAACCTTGTCCCCCCAGACCACCGGCGACGAGTTTCCCTGTCCCGGCAGCGTGGCGTTCCAGCGATAATCCTTCTCGGTCCACTCCGATGGAATCCCCTTGGCCAGACTGAGGCCGGTGCCGTTGGGTCCGCGAAACCGCGTCCACTCCTGCCCCTCGGCAGCGCCGGCCGCAAATCCGACGGGGACTGTCCCAAATTTGCGATTGGCCGCGAGCAAATGGGGACTGTCCCCCTCCCCTGACCCGCTGGGGACAGTCCCATTTTGCTGCGCAAAATTGGGACCGTTCCCTTCTCCCCGACCGGCATCCTCGGCGTGTACGATCGCCGGCAGCACGAGCACGATCAGCAAACCGGCGGCAAGAAATCGCATGGCGGCGAGACTCCAAGGTGGGACACGCACAGCAGGCGGGGCAGGGCAGGGGACGCAAGCTAAACAAGCCCAGCGAGCGTTGCCCGCAGGGCACGAGCGAGCGGCGCGAGGCCCGACAGCGGAGGGGCCGAGCGCAGCAACAATCCTACCGGAGCGGCAGAGCCAACGCCAGCGCGTCGGGCTTGGCCGCCGCGAGCTTCCTTGCTTCTTACGCCGCCGCCGCCCGGGCACGCCGCGCGTCGCGGGCTAGCCACCAGGCCACGGCCAGCCCGATCAAACCCACCGCGCCGGCCCAGCGAATCCCCCCCGTCTCGAAAACAATCGTGCCGTTCAACACGATGAATAGCATGAAGCCGTGCAGAATCCGGTCGATCCAAGCCCCCCGCGTTGCGTAGCGTGCTGGCCGCAGGCACCAATACACGACGTCGGCCGCCCACACGATCGTGAACAAATACGAAACATAAATCCCCTCGCCGAAGCGGGCGACCCGCCGTGTCCGCTCGAAGGCATCGGCGTGCGACCAATGATGGTAATAGTGAAACGCCATCGCCAGGTGAACCAAAAAACAAACCAGCCCCCACGTCCAGCACCAGCGGGCGATCCAACCCCGTGCTGGCCAGCGTGAGTCGCCAATCTCGGCCGTCCACTCCCCGGGTGTGAGAAACAGCATCAGGCACGCCGCCGCCGCGTACCAGGCGAGCGAGAGCCGCACCGTGTTGCGCGTCAGCAAGTCTCCCACGTCGCTGGCCAGGGCGCGCGTCAACAGCACCGTGGCCGCGAGCACCGCCCCCCCCAGCACGATTGCCAAAAGATTCCAAACGAGTCGATTGCCCGCACCACGCATCGCCGCATCCCAAAAGAAACCGTGTCTTGAAAGAAGTCGATGCCGCCCCGGCCGCGTCCCCGTCGCTCGCGCGTGACGGGCCGGCCGCCATTCTATTTTAATGCCGCCCATTTCCGCTGCGGTGCTCGAGCGCGTGGCATTCGCCGGTGCCCGGCTCCTTGTGCCGCGGATCTTGCCGCCCGCGTGCGCGCGGCAAAACCGTCACACTTCCGCCTCAGGTTCAACCCGCACATTCCGGCCAATTCGCCCAATGCGGCCCTGGCAGGCTCGGGCCTTTCGAGCGCCGCCCCGGCCCACCCCGGCCGCAAGCTAGGCTTTACGGGTCCAAAACATGCCGGCCTTGGCACGCCCACAGGCCCCCGCCGCCGCCCGAATACTAAAACTCTCAAATCGTTTCGAAGGGGAAATCGATGCAGACGAAATCGCTGTTCTTGTCACTCGCTTCCACGCTCGCCGCTGCTACCCTGTTCGGCCTGTCGACGACCGCGGCTATCGAAACCCAAGTCATCGACCAGCCGAAAAACGAAACGCAAGCCGTGCAGGAAGCCGTCGATCGCTTCTACGCCAGCCTCAACACGCTCTTTGGTGGCGATGCCACCGCCATGGAGCAGGTCTGGTCGCATGCCGACGACATCACCTACATGGGCCCGGTCGGCGGCTACCAGGTCGGTTGGAAGCAAGTCCAGGCCGTGTGGGAACAGCAAGCCGCGATGAAGCTGGGGGGCAAGGTCGAACCGATGGCCACCCGCATCACCCTCGGCGGCGAGCTGGCCTCGGTCCAATGTCTCGAAGTCGGCAACAATATGACCGCCGACGGCCAGGCCGAAAAAGTTTCGATCCGCGCGACCAGCTTGTTCCGCAAGGAAGAGGGGCAGTGGAAAATGATCAGCCACCACACCGACGTGCTCCCCTACCTCGAAACCGAAACCGACGCGGTCCTCAAACAGTTGAAGAGCGAGTAAGCCGGGGAAGGCTACAGACCGGCTACAGATCGCTAGAACTCGGTGCCACGCCGCGCGGCCCAGTGAACGCGTCTTTGCCACCCACTCCGGATTGGATAAGAATGGGCGCCGTTTCGCTTCCTGCCTGTAGTCTGTAGCCTCAAGCCTGTAGCCTCAAGCCTCCACCAATGATTCGCCACCGCTTTCTCGTCCTGCTGATCCTGCTCTCGCTGCTGTTGGTGGTCCATCCGATCGCCATCCGGGTCGGGACGGCGCACACGCTGATGCGGATGCTCACGGCTTCGGTGTTCGGCGTGGCGATGTGGAACGTTTTCCGCAGCCGCCGTGCCCGCGCGCTCGGCCTCTTGTTGGGCATACCGGTCATCGCCGGCCGCTGGATGAGCTTGTCGAACCCGTCGCTGGCCGACACCTGGGTGCCGTTTGCCTTCAATCTGGCAACGGCCCTGTTCCTGGGCTATTGCGTGGTGATGATCCTGGCGGCGGTCTACGCCGAAAGCCATCTGACGCGCGAGGCGATTTACGGGGCACTCTGCGGTTTCCTGTTGATCGGGGCCGCGTTCGGCCACCTGTTCTATTGCCTCGAATGGCTCGTGCCGGAAGATTACCAGGTGGCTGCGACGCCGACCCAAATGCACAACGAGCGCGAGAAAGAAGCCCTCTACATGTATTACAGCTATGCCGCTCTGACCGGCATGAGCGATCCCGAAGTCTCGCCGCGGAACGAAGCCGGCCGCTCGCTCGTGCTGGCCGAAGCCGTGCTAGGCCAGTTTTACATCATCGTGGTCCTCAGCGAGCTGATCTCGCTCCGCGTGTCCCGTGTCCCTGCGAGGCTTGAGGCTTGAGGCTTGAGGACGCGCGAAGGCCCATGTCGCGCGCTACCCAATGCGGCTTGGGTGGCGCATTACTCATTCACTCGGCCGCATAGCGCTGCTCCGCTTCCTCCTGTAGTCTGCAGCCTGTGGTCTGTAGCCTCCCGCTGGCCTACTTTCGCCGCTTGAGATTTTCACCGGCGCGCGGCATGATCGAACGCAGTTTGGTTGGAAGAGGTGTGGACGTCGGTTGGACGGAAGAGTCCCAAGGCCAACTGGTGCCGCGGGCAACTCAACGTGCCTCCGCTGTCGCTGCCGGGCAATGCATGGCCCGGCAGCGAAGCGCGGGGGAGCCCTGAAAAGCTCCCTCAAACACCGGCCCGCGTTACTTGATCGGTCCGCGTCCAAGCGTCCCCAAATAAGTTTAAACCCGTAGGGAAACACACGCCTCGCTCCGCGAACGAAAATCCAACGTGGATTTCGGAATGTCCGACATCCGCGTTGGCAGCAACGGCCGATCGATCGTTAGCGGCCGACTGCACGCTCTCGTAGCGGTGGACATGCCCCTGGGCCGGGACCACGCCATCCTCTTGCCGGGCAACTACTGGGCACTGGCCGTGTCGCTTTCGTGTGGAGACGCCGTCAACCGCGGCGTTCTCGACACTCGGTGAGCGCGGAGATTGACCGCCGCGGAACTGTTTTCTGTACACCACAGGTATACAAAAGACCGCCGGAGCGAAACTCGTCAGGGGCGTACTTTCAGGAGGTGCTG
>DATJTR010000384.1:0-3815 GCA_035503215.1 Pirellulales bacterium | reverse complement strand
AGCCTTCGCGACCGGGGCGTCGGCATACGCCATCTGGTTCTACCTGCGAATCATGGATGGCTGGATGCAATTGGGCGAATCCTTAGATTAGCGCGATTCGTAGGAGGATGACATGTTATTTGCCGTTTTCCTCGCTCTGCTTTTCTCGCTTCCACCCGTGATGCAGCTCCTGGAGCGAAAGGGAATTCTCTCCGCCGAGTCGTATCGCGTGAGGTGGAAGATCGGGGTGCTAGTGCTGGCTATCGCGGCGATGAGTCTGAGCCCCGAAGGAGATCCGAACAGCTTGGTGCTGATGCTGGTGCCGCTGGTAGGCGCGTACTTCGTTGGCGCCTGGTTGTGCAAGCGGCGCGCGGCGAATCGCCGGGCTCCCTCACCTTAGCGCCATTCGGCTTTAGGCTACACGCGATAGTCGATAAGCTTTACGTATCGCCAGCACGGCGCGCATGACGCGACGAGCGACGCGACCAGCGCATACTAACCCGACGCGCAAGCGAGGGCTCTTCGTCATACTGCCCTCGCTTGCGCGTCGGGTTAGTTTCGCGACACGTTGCACCGTATCGAAGCTCCTCCTAAAGCCTAAAGCCTTATCCTCCCATGCCCACCGAATTCAACACGCTGGTCGCGCGGGCACAAGAAGAACATCGGGCCGGGCGGCTGACCGAGGTGGTCGAGACGTATCGCCGGATGCTGGCGCTGCGCCCGGGCGTGGCCGAGATCCACAACAATCTGGCCAGCGCGCTGGTGGCCCTGGGCCGAACGGACGAAGCGGTGGCCGAATTCGAGCGGGCCACGGCCTTGAAGCCCACGTTGCTCGAGGCGCAGATCGGGCTGGGCGACCTGCTGCACGAACAGGGAAAACTGGCCGACGCGATCGTGCGGTATCGGCAAGCGATCGCGCTGCGGCCCGACCTGGCCGAAACGCACAACAATCTGGGCGCGGCGCTGGCCAGCCTGGGGCACGTCGAGGAAGGCCTGGCGCATTGCCAGCGGGCGCTGGTGATGCGGCCCGGCCTGTTTCCGGCCCATCACAACCTGGGAAACATCTACCGCCGCAAGGGAAGACTGGCGCAGGCCGCCGAGCATTATCGGCAAGCGATCGCCATGCAGCCCGACTACGCCGAGGCCCATCACAACCTGGCCAACGTGCTCAAGGAGCAAGGCCGGTTCGACGAAGCCCAGGCCAGCTACGAGCGGGCCCTGGCGCTGCGGCCCGACTATACCGAAGCCCTCTATCACCTGACCGACCTGAAGAAATACCAGGCCGGCTCCGCCGAGTTGGCGGCGCTCGAAGCCCTGGCCGAAACGCCCGAGAACATTCCCCCGGCCAAGCGGCTCTATCTGCACTTTGCTCTGGGCAAGGCGCTGGAAGACGCGGGCGATTATGACCGCGCCTTCGCACACCTGGCGGCCGGCAACGCCCTGCGGCGCGGGCAAATCAAATACAACGAAACCGCCTACCTGGGCTATCTTCGCCGCATCGCCGACGCGTTCGACCCTGCGCTCTTCGCGCGTTTCGCGACGGCGGGCGATCCCGCGCCGACTCCGATCTTCATCGTCGGCATGCCCCGCAGCGGCAGCACGCTGGTCGAGCAGATTCTGGCCAGCCATGCACAGGTGCAGGCCGGCGGCGAGCTGACGCTCCTCGACGACGTCGTCCACTCGATCGCCGACAAGGCGGGCCGGCACGTCTCGTTTCCCGCCTGCGCGGCGGCGATCGAAACCGACGGCTGGCGGCAGTTGGGAGCGGCCTATCTCAAAGGTCTGCCGCCGCTCGAAGCCGGCAAAACGCGGATCACCGACAAGATGCCCAAGAATTTCGTCTATGCCGGTTTGATTCGCCTGATCCTGCCCGGCGCTCGGATCATCCACACCGTGCGCGATCCGGTCGATACTTGCGTGTCGTGCTTCTCGCGGCTGTTCATGTCGGGCCTGGCCTACAGCCACGACCTGGGCGAGCTGGGTCGCTATTATCGCGGCTATCACGCCCTGATGGAACATTGGCGGGCCGTGCTGCCGGCCGGCACGATGCTCGAGGTGCGCTATGAAAACGTGGTCCATGACTTGGCAGGGCAGGCCCGGCGGATGATCGACTTTTTGGGCCTAGCGTGGGACGACCGCTGCCTGGCGTTTCACGAGACCGAGCGCTCGATCGCCACCCCCAGCAGCGTGCAAGCCCGGCAGCCACTCTACCGCGACAGCGTCGAGCGCTGGCGGCGATACGAGGCCCATCTCGGCCCGCTGTTGGCCGAGCTGGCCCCGCTGCGTTAGCCGAAGACGAGCTCGATGCCGTCAGGATCGCGGAGATTGACCAAACGCACGCGGCGGCCGGTAGCCGCTTGTCCGGCAAGAAATGTTCCGACCGCTTGGGGAAAGAATTCGTCGACGAGCCCGGCGGCAGCCAGCTCTTGCGGCGCGGGGAAGGCTCCATCGGCCGGGGATTGAGGCAACGTCGATTTGAGCAGCACCAGCTCGTCGGCTGCGAGCAGCGTCGCCAGGTGGGCGGCGATCGAATCGCTGGTCACCGACCACGACTCGGGCAGCGGCTCGGCCAGGGGAAGGATTGGGCGGACGTCGATAACCTGCACGCCCGTGGCGGCGCGGTCGATGTGCTCCGGCTGGCGGACAAAGGTCGTGCCGGGCAACAGTTCGCAGAGGAGTGTGGCTGTGAGGCCCATCGCGTCGAGACACAAATAGTGCGCCGCCCGATCGTCGAAGCGGTGAACCTGCTGCAACGCGCGAATCGCGTCGGCCAGTCGGCCACCGCCGACGACCAGCAACGTGGCCGCGGCCGGCTGGCGCGCAAGCCAGGCACCGAATCGCTCGGCCAGGCCGGGCAAATCGAGCAAGCTGCCCCCGAGTTTGACGATCCGCAGTGGCATTTTTTTGATAGCTAGGTTGGAAATGGGCTCGTTGCACAACCTCAAACGCCCTGTTTTCAGGGCTTCCGTTGGTCGCCCTTCGGCCCATTTGCCGCCGCGGACTCAATAGGCCCCTGCGGCCGATGAAAATGCTTCGCGGGCCAGCACGGCCAAGGCGTGGGCCGGGGCGGCGCGCGAAAGCTCGTGCCGGGGCGAGTCGCCATCCAGTCGCTCGGCGAGCGAAACGACCGCGGCCGAGAGGCGTAGCGACTCGAGCACGCGCCGGGCCAAAAACTCGCCGCGCCCGGAAACGACGATCGTTCGCGGCGATTGCGGCAGGCGCGCGATCACTGTTTGCACGGCGCGGGCGATCAGATCTCGTTGCCGCTCGGCGACCGCACGAGCCGCCGCCAGCGCGTCGTCGAAGCTGAACAGCATGCGGTCGGCACAAATCTGCCGGGCGATTCGATCGAGTGCGGCGGGCCGCGTGGCCGGACGGCCGTCGGCCGTGTGCGTGCTGGCCGGTTCCTCGGGCAAGTCTTCGAGCAGGAGATAAATGTCCCAAGTCGTGGCAAAGAGTTCCGCGGCCGTGGGGCAGGGGAGGCCGCGCCAGGGAAACTCGGTAGCCAATGCGCAAATCGGCGTGCGCTCGACGCCCGTATAAACCAATTCGCCGGCGGCCAGCCGCTCGGGATCGGTCTGGCCGATTGCGGCCGGCCGGCCGGCAACCAGCGGGATGACGTCGGTCGTCGTCGTGCCGATGTCGATCAGCAGTCCGCACTCGCCCGAAACGTAGCGGCATACGAAGCGAGCCAAGGCGTGCCAATTCGACGCGGCCGCGAGCAGCGGGGCAGCCGTGGCAACCGCAGGCGGCACCAGCCGGCCATCGGTCAGATAGATCGACACCGCGCGACCGGCGGCGGCACGCTCGAGGGCCGCGACGATTGCCGCGACTCC
>DATJTR010000383.1:0-2005 GCA_035503215.1 Pirellulales bacterium | reverse complement strand
GCGACAACACTGCGAGCGCAAAACCAGCGAGCGATGCCCACAGGGCACAAGCGAGCGGCGCGAGGGCTGCCGAAGGCAGGCCCGAGCGCAACAACACTGCGAGCGCAATAATACTCTGCGCCTGGGTGGCCGCCGTGTTCGCGGTCCATCCCTTGCGAGCCGAGTCGGTGGCCTGGATCGCCGAGCGGCGCGACGTGCTCAGCGGCTGCTTCTTCATGCTCACTCTGTGGTGTTACGCCCGCTATGTTGAGGCCCCTTCACGCCGCCGCTATTTGGCCGTGGCCGGCGTCTTCGCGCTCGCGCTGATGTCGAAGCCGATCGTGGTGACGACTCCCTTCGTGCTCCTATTGCTCGATTACTGGCCATTGGGAAGGTTCATGACCGGGGCGGGAGCCGGCTGGCGTTTGCTGCGCGAAAAGCTGCCCCTCGTTGCACTCTCGGCGGCGACGTGCGTGATCGTGCTGCTGACCCATGCCACGCAGCAGGTGGGGACCCGGTTCGTCCTGCGCCCGCTGCCGACGCGGCTGGTCGATGCGATCGCCGGCTACGGCGCGTATGTTCTCGGTGCGTTTTGGCCGGCTAATCTCTCCCCTTACTATCCCATCGAGACCAGCGGGCCGACGGCGACATCGATTGCCGTTGGCGTGGCAATGCTGCTCGTGACGGCGGCGGCCTGCATCTTCTGGCGGCGCACGCCTCCCTATCTGCTCGTTGGGCTGCTGTGGTTCGTGGGAATGCTGGTGCCGGTGATCGGACTCTTGCAGATCGCCGATGCCGCGCACGCCGACCGCTATACCTATTTGAGCGAGATCGGGCTAGCGATTGCCGTTGCCTGGGGCGTGGCCAATCTCGGGCTGTGGCAGCGCGCCGGGCAGGAGGGGACTGCCGGAAGCCGGCTGCTCGTGACGGCGGCTTTCGTGCCGGTCGTCGTGCTGGCGGTTTTGGGATATCGACAGACGGCGTTTTGGCGGAACGACGAAACGTTGTGGACGCGTGCGATCGACTGCGATCCCGATAATCTGATCGCGAGGTACCTCCTCGGTCGCTACTTTGTGCGCGAAGGGAAAACCGAACAAGGAATCGCCGAGCTGCGGCGCGCCATTGCCAGCTATTCTTTGAAAGAATACATGCTGTCCGACGCCCATGCTTTGCTGGCCAGGACCCTGAGCGAAGAGGGACAGACGGCCGAGGGCTTGCAGCATTATCAGCAGGCGGTCGACATCGACCCGACCAGCGACATGGCCCGCGGCCGGCTGGCGCGAGCGCTGGACGCGGCCGGCCGGCACGCCGAAGCGGCCGACCAGTGGCGCGAGGCGATTCGCCTGATTCCGACCGGGCCGGCCCGATCGCTCACCGAGGCGATTCCCGACCTGGTGGCCGCCGCCCGCAAAAGCCTGGCCGCCGCCCTCCTGTCGGCCGGTCGCGCCGACGAGGCGATCGTCGAATGCCAAACCATTTTGCAAACACGGCCGGGCCAGGCCGACGTGCTCGAACTCTTGGGCGAAGCGCTCCTGGCCAGGGGAGACGTCGAGGCGGCAATTCCGCGCTTCGAAGAAGTGCTGGTCAGCGAGCCGGTGAACGTGGAGGTCCATATGCGACTGGCCGCGGCCCTCAGCGAGCGTGGCCGTGCGGCCGAGGCTCTCGCGCATTTGGACGCGGCGATCCGCCTCGAAGCGCAGCCCGTGGCGATGCAGCAAGCCGCGTGGCTGCGGGCGACGAGCGTCGAGCCCGCGGTGCGCGATGGCGTGCTGGCGGTCGAGTTGGCCAAGCGCTCGATCGAGTACCGTCCGTCCGATCCGCGCGGCTTCGATGCCTTGGGAGCCGCGCTGGCCGAGACGGGAGATTTTGTCGCCGCACTCGACGCCGCCAGCCGCGCTCGCGACCTGGCCCAGTCGGCCGGCGAGAGCAAGCTGGCCGCTGCGATCGGTGCCCGCATCGAGTCGTATCGCCGCGGCGAGGCGATACGGGAGGAAGGCTTGAGGCTTGAGGCTACAGGCTTGAGGTA
>DATJTR010000382.1:0-10626 GCA_035503215.1 Pirellulales bacterium | reverse complement strand
CCGGCGATTGGAAGCCGGCCGGCCTGGAGGCGCTCGCTCACGAAATCGAGCTGGCCGAGTTGCCGCATTGGATCAACGAGATCCTGGCTGGCCGGGTGATCGGCCGCTCGGTCGTGCGTTTGCCACAATAACCGCGACCGGATCACCGCGAGAATTTCATTCTGCCGACGGCCGACACCGCTTCATCCTTTCCAACCCATCGCCATGCTCACTCAGCACGAGATTCAAATTCGCGTCCGCTACCAGGAAACCGATGCCCAGGGCCGGGTGCATCACGCCAATTATTTCACCTATTTCGAGCAAGGGCGGGTCGAACTGCTGCGGGCAGCGGGCTACGACTATCGGCGGTTCGAAGCCGAGGGATTCTTGCTCGTGGTGGCCGAGATCTCCTGCCAATACTTTCTGCCGGCCAGCTACGACGACCTGCTGACCGTGCGAACGAAGACCGTGGCTGCCCGGGGTGCCCGCGTGGAACATCGGTACGAGGTGCTGCGAGGGGAGGACTTGCTGGCCGTGGGTCGAAGCGTGGTGGCCTGCGTAACACGAGAGGGCCGAGTCACCCGGCTACCCAAGCATTTGCTGCCCGAAGAGCCGCGTGAGTCGTAGGCGTCTTACCCATGCCTAGGCCCGTCGCTATGGCCTGTGTGCCGGGGAAGGCACAGGTTGCCACGCACTCCCAGGCCGAAAAGTCGGCCGATATTCCCCAACCCCCCGCTTGCAACCTAGACTGCTATCGTACCTAATTTACACGACCCTGGCCCGCAGCAGCTTTTCGAGTGCGAGAGACGAGGAACATGGCCGACAAACCCAAGTCCAAAGCGAAATCCGCGGCCGGCAAAGCCAAAGCCGCTAAACCGGCCGAGACGAAACCGGCTAAGGCGCCCAAGTCCGCCGCCAAATCAACCGCCAAACCCGCCAAGGGTCCGGCCAAAGCGAAGAAGGCCAGCAAGGCTGCGAAGCCGGCTGTCGAGGGAGCCGCGGCCAGCATGGCCGAAATGGTTGCCGCTGAACCGTTGGTGATGGAAACCTATTACGTCGTTACGGACATCCAGCCGCTGGAAATCGTCACCGAGCCGCCGGCCGCCGGCACCGAGCACACGCAGTTCGCCTCGTTTCTCGACGCCCGCGAGCACTTGTTGGAGCATTTGATCGCCACGGTGGAGGAGTACGAGCGACTGTTGCACGCGGTGCGCGGCGCATCGAGTTTCGCCGACTACGACCAGCGGCGTAGCTGAACGCCCCGCGGCACACGGCACGGCAGGCGCGACCGTCACAGCCGCCACGCATGGCGTCCAATCGAGGGAGCAATTCTCTCCCCTACGCTGATCGTGGGCTAAAGTTGCTTGAAGTGCTGCCCGGCTCGCACGGCCTGCGCACCAGGCGCGCCATGCGCCGACTCCTTTCTCCGTCGCTCGTTCTGGGCACCTGACGCATGAACTGCCAACAATTGGCCGCGCGCATTGCAGCGATCGAGCCCGCTGCCGGGGGTCGCGATGTGGCCCGCCTGTGCTTACTGATGTCGAACTACGCCGAAGACGTGAGGCGGCTGGCCGACGAGGCGGTGTTTCAAGACGCCTGGGACCATGTCGGGCTGCGGCTGCAGGCGGCGAGCGATCAACACGCGGCGATGACCGAAGAGCTGGAACACCTGGCCGACAGCCACCCGGCGACCTACTCGCCCCAGCAGATCGGCACGCTGCTGCGAGCGATCAAAGTCCAAAGCCAGATTCTGGCCCTGTATTTGGGCCAACCCCAGCCGGAAGTTTGATTGCTTCCGGCCGGGGTGGGCGAGGGTTCGTCGGGATTTCGCTTTGCCGCGGGGCTGGCGTTCAGGATGGCGCCGCGTGCGGCTGGTGTCCCCGTCGATTTTTGCGTTCGGTCAAGCTCCGCGTTGCGAGGCCGAAGTTACTTGGTTTCGGTGCTCTCGGGTTGCGTGGCACGGGCGGCCGAATTCTCTTCGCTGGCCGGCGTTTGGGCCATGGCCTTGCGTTGATCGCGAACCAAGCGGGCCACGTCGCGGAGCTCGGCGCCGCTGAGGTGCCGCAGGTTGCCCAGGGCGGTGAGCGGCTCCAAGATCGCCAAGGCCCGCTGGATGCCCGGCTCAAAGGCCAGGACTTCGACCAGGGCGTGCCGCATCTTGCCGAAGGCGGCCACGGCCTGCTGCACCTGATGATCCAGGTCGGCGGCGAGCTCCAGCGTTTCGATCGCTTCGGCCAGGTTCGAGGTCTGAGCGATCACACTGTCCTTCAGGGCAATCAAGCGGCGGGCGGCGTCGGCGGCATCGTCGAGCGAGGGGGCCTGGCGATCAAGCGTCTCGCGGATGCGGATCAGGCCTTCCAGAGCAGTGCGGGCGGCCGGGCTGTCGGAGCCACGCACGACCAGGTCGTTTTCCAGGCCAATCAGTTGCTCGCTGGCGGCACGGGCGTCGGCGGTTTGCTGGCCGGCACCGATCAGGTTCCGCTGCAGGTCGCAGAGCTGCTGGAGGACGTTTTTCGCCCAATCCATGTTGCCGGCCTCGGCCGAAGCCCGGCACTTCAGGTCGACCAGGCCTTGCAGAGCTTCTTGCGCTTCGGGCAGGCCCGCGCTTTCGCCTTGCACCTGCCGCTTGAGGGCGACGAGCGATTCGAGCGTGCGGTTGGCGTTGCGGGTGTTCTTGCCTTGAGCAATCAGCCGGCTTTCCAGGGCTTCGATTTCGTCCACCCGGCTGGCGGCTTGCGAGGCTTGGGCCCCGAGCATGATCGCCCGGCGGCCGAGCTGTTGCAGGGTGGCCAGGGCTTGCTGGGCCTGGGGGGTCCAGCTTTGCTGGCCGATCAGGCGCGAGCCGAGCTCTTGCAGCGATTCGAGGGCCGAGCCGGCCGTGGCGATGTCGCTCGCGCTCTGGATCAGCCGCTCGTTCATCGCATCGACGCCGTCGAGGGCGGTGAGGGCCCGTTCGATTTCGCCCGATTGGCTCACCAGCCGGTCGTGCAGATAGCGGATGTCGGCCAGGGCGCCGGCGGCGACGTGGCTTTTTTGCCGCTGTTCGGCGAGCAGAGCCAAGAGGTTGTTGGTGGTTTTGACCGTGCCGACCTGTCCGGCGACGGCCCGCAGGGTTTTGTCGATGTCGGCGATGCGGACCTGGACCTGGCTGAGCTGATCGTTCAGCGGGGCGATGATCGCGATGTAGATCGCGGCCATGGCGAGCAGAGCGCCGGCCGCGAAGGCAAGCCAGAGCGAGAGGTCGGCGGTCGAGCGGAAACGAGCGTTGTCACCCGCCCGCGTGATAGGGATGCCCGTGAAGTTTTCCAAGGCAGGATCTCCTCCGTAAAAATCCCAAAGTTTCCACGCGGCCCACATTGGCCGACTCGCGACTTTTTCCCTATCGGAAGCTTTTGCGCCGGTGGTCGAGTTTTCCGCGGTGGCGGCGTGCAACCTGACTTCGCGCGGAATTTGTGAAGAAGTGGAATCTTCTCGCCGCAGGCGAGAAGGAAGCCTGAGAATTGAGGCGCGAGGCTTGAGAAAGGAGATGTGAAGGACGCGGTCAGGCCGTTAGGGACCACGCCCATGCTGGGCGTGCCACCCTCGTGGCTTGCAGAGGCTCACGTCTCAGTCCGTGCCTTGCAGCGTAAGCACGAGTCGGCGGCCGCCGCCGCGGTTGCGATGCTCGCAGAGATAGATCCCCTGCCAGGTACCGAGGGCCAGACGGCCGTCTTGCACCGGCACGGAGACCGACGAGCCGATCAGGACCGATTTGACATGCGCCGGCATGTCGTCGGGCCCCTCGATCGTGTGGCGGAAATCGAAGTCCTCGGGTGCCAAGGCGTTCAAGGCGCTCTCCAGATCGCCCGGCACGTCGGCGTCGGCGTTTTCGTTGATCGCCAGCGACGCGGAAGTGTGCTGAATGAAGACGTGAAGCAAACCGACGCGCAGACGCGAGATCTCCGGGAGAGCGGTCGCAATTTCGTCGGTCACCAGATGGAAGCCGCGATGCCGCGGCCGAAGTTGCAGATTCCGTTGGATCCAGTTCATGAACCTACCAGGAGCGAAATAGCCTCTTCGAGATGCAATAGGCGCCGCGACGCAGCCCACCACCAGGCGGCGGCGACGCAATGGCATTGTGGGCAAGGGGCGCTCCGCTCGAATAGGGGTGCGAGGAGGGGAAAACGCCCCTGCGGCCGATGCGTGGGGCCGATCGTGGGGAAGATACCGGTCGGCCGATCGATTTTTTGAGTCGCCAAAAAGTCGGCTTGGCGTCCGCAACCTATTCTTTAGAATCACGGATTCTTTCCTTTTTGGCCCGCGGCAGCCCGGCTTTCACGGGGAGTTCAGCGCGGGGTTTTTTCGAGCGGCAGTGGAGCAAGGGATCGGCTATGCGGACATTTCTGGTCACGGGCGGGGCGGGATTCATCGGTTCGCACATCGCCGAGGCGCTGGTCGTGCGGGGAGATCGAGTGCGCGTGCTCGACAACCTGTGTACCGGCCACTTGAGCAACCTGGCGCATATCCGCGACCAGATCGAATTCATCGAGGCCGACGTGGCCGACCCCGCGGCGGTGAGCAAGGCGGTGCGCGGCGTCGATTGCATCTTTCACAACGCCGCCCTGGCCAGCGTGCCGCGCAGCGTCGAGCGGCCGCTCGACACGAACGCGGCCTGCGTGACCGGCACGCTCAATTTGCTCGACCAGGCGCAAAAGGGGGGCGTGCGACGGCTCGTGTATGCCGGCTCGAGCAGCGCCTATGGCGATCAGCCGACGTCGTCGAAACGCGAGAGCGATCTGCCGGCCCCGCTGTCGCCCTATGGAGCCGCCAAGCTGGCCGCCGAGTATTACTGCCAGGCGTTCACCCACACGCACGGCTTCGAAACGGTGACGATTCGCTACTTCAACGTCTTTGGGCCCCGGCAAGATCCGCACAGCCAATATTCGGCGGTCATTCCGCTGTTCATCACCGCCATGCTGGCCGGCCGCCAGCCGACCGTATATGGCGACGGCGGGCAATCGCGCGATTTCACGTACATCGCCAACGTGGTCCACGGCAATCTCTTGGCCGCCGACGCACCGGACGTGGCCGGCCGGGTGTTCAACGTGGCCAACGGCCGCAACACCACGCTATTGGAACTGATCTTGGTGCTCAATCGGCTGCTGGGGACCGACATCATGCCGGTGCACGCTGCGGCGCGGGTGGGAGACGTGCGGGAGAGCCTGGCCGATATCTCGCGTGCCCGCAAGCTGTTGGGCTACGAGCCCCAGGTCGATTTCGAAACCGGGCTGAAGCGCTCGATCGACTACTATCGCTCGATCGCCGGCCGCTGAATTTGCCGGGCGAAATCGCCTGCCTCGGCGCTGGTGAATCCCATTTCACCGTCGTGTGGTTCTCCGCAAAGTAGCCCGAAGCGCAAGCGAGGGAATGCGGTCTGTGCCCCTCGCTTGCGCTTCGGGCTAGTGCGGTCGTGCGTATTTCGCCTCCTTGAAGCGCGCTCTAGCCCGTGACCATCGGAATCGGGTTGGTCGTTGCAGCCAGGCAGCCGTCGTAGAACGGATTGGCAATCGACGGAAACCGGTCGGCGGTGAATTCCGCGATATCGATGCCGACGGAGCGGGTAATTTTGCGATCGACCTGCCACACCTTGGCCATCCGACAGATCGCATCGCGTTGAGCGGTGGTTAACATTTGCCGACCACGTCCCGAGATGCCTTTGTTGAACCCGGTGGGCTGACTTGCCGCGTAATCGAGGGCCCGCTCGATCGCCGCATCGTCCGCGGCGAGGCCGTAGAAATCGGCCAAGCGGCGCAACGTACTGGCCGGATCGGCAAATAGTTCCTCGTAGCTCGTCATGATCAAGCCGAAGTAGCGCTGCGCCTCGTGCCATGAAACGAGGAAGTTGAAGTACCAAGGCAAGTGCATCTGAATCAAAAAGTCATACTGATCCCGCTCGGATAGCTGCCAGAATTCGCGGTGCACGTAGCCGGTCGGAAAGTGATGGTCCTGGCCATAGAAGTGGTCGCGGAGCGAAACGACGACGTCGAACAAGTTGCGCACATGAACGATGGGCCGCATGCCAAATTCGCGCAGAATGTTGAGGTTCGTCTTGGTTCCCTTGGTGTGCTGCTGGATGACCGATAGCCGCCGCGCCTTGAGCAGTTTGCGCCGGGAGATGTCTTGCTCGTTGGGCACGTACTCTTCGGCGGCATGATACTCCGGATAGCCGGTCAAGCCTTGCAGAGCCTTGGCGAGAAAGGTCGAACCTGACTTAGGAAAGCAAGCCACAAAGATATGCGGCAACTTGTACTGTCTTTTGAACCACATCATAGGTGCTCCACGCCGCGGTCCAGGCGCTCGACCGTTGCCGTCGTCGCCAGCCGCATCGAAGTCGAAGTGAGTTAGTGATTGGATCGGCCGTCGGCTGCCGGCGGCGAAACGCGACTTGCGGCACGGAGCCGGGAAATGCGAGACATGTTTGCCGTCGTGCACGGAATCTGGACGAGGACCTGCCTGACAACCTGAAACTGCCGGCTTTCTGCTTGATTGCAAAAGTTCTCGCTGAGGCGCCTTTGTTCGTGATCGCTCACCGTGCCGATCGCCGCGATCCCACATGAGGGACCGCTCGAATTCATAGTTACCGATCGGAGCGGTTATCCGCCACGATTCGAATCGGATCTCATCCAGATCGCTTTTCGAGCTATCACGCCAGCGCATGCGCAAGCAGCGGCGCACGATGGCCGGGCGTCGGCGAATCCGTGCCGCGATCTTCGCCGAGGTGTTTCGCTTTGAGCCGAAGCTCCGTCGCGCGATCGTCAACGATCGCCGCCGCCGAGCCGCCGTCGCACGACTTGGTGCGGATCGAGCGGCTTGGGTCAACGGGAATTCGAATCCGAGTTGATGCGCTTGAGCAAGTTGAATTTAGTCTTTGGGTCAGGCGACGAGTTTGGCCGCGTGAGTGGGTTTTTGCAGCGGATGCTCATTGCCGCCCCTCTGCACTCCCTATCCGGCCTTTCTACGGCAGTCGGTGGGCGCTTCGTAAACGGCTTTCCCGGCAACGATTCTCGCACGCCTGGTCAAGCGGCGCGCGGGGGCCGGCGGCTGCAGTAGGCCGATAGCAGGCGAACTGTTAAGATAATCGCATCGTGCGGGGCGTAGCTCAGCCTGGTAGAGCGCCAGCTTTGGGAGCTGGAAGTCGCATGTTCGAATCATGTCGCCCCGATTTTTTCGGCTCTGCCAAAAAAATCAGAGAGTTGAGGGGAGAAAGTAGAGAGTAGAAGGATTCCATCGGCCCCCGAGGCGCTCTCGACCTCAACTCGGTCTCCTCTCCACTTTCTACTCTCCTCCTCGGGCCGGTCATGGCGTTCAGCTTCGAGAAACTGATCGTCTACCAGCGAGCCGTCGGCTTCGCGGATGCGATCTGCAACCAAACCGAGCACTTCGCCCGTGGGTACGGGTTCCTGGCCGATCAACTCAACCGAGCGGCGTTGTCGGTCGCGGCCAATATTGCCGAAGGCAACGGAAGGTTCACCAAGCGAGACCGAAAGCATTTCTTTGGAATTGCCCGCGGCTCGGTCCAAGAATGTGTCCCACTGCCCGAGCTTGCGCGCCGGCGAGATTTGATTACCCTTGATCGGCATACCGAATTGAAATCGGAACTGGAGCAGATTTCCAAGATGCTTTCGGGGCTTATCAATGGACTGGAGAAGCGCGAGGTCTGATATTTTCGGCTCGGCCGAAAAAAATCAAAGTGTTGAGAAGAGAACGCAGAAAGCCGAGCAACTCTGTCGAGCACAGCACATTCTCGATTTCGACCCGACCTGTCCCTCGATACGGACGGATCCCCATGACCAACGAACCGCTGTCGCCAAAACAGATCGCGTTCTCCGACTTGGAACGCGAATTGGCCGTTACGCGGCAGGTGCTCGAACGCCTGCCGGGAGAACATTACGGCTGGCAGCCGCACGCGAAGTCGATGACGCTGGGCCGCTTGGGGCTGCACGTGGCCGACCTGCCCGGCTGGATGCTGGCCACGATCGGCCAAGACGAACTCGATGCGGCCAACGCTCCGCGACCGCCGGCCGAGCTTTCTTCGCGCCCGCAGTTGCTCGAGCGGTTCGACGCGAACGTGGCGCAGTTGCGCGAGGCGGTGGCCGGGTTCGACGTGGCGAAGCTCGGCGGGCCGTGGACCATGCGCAGCGGCGAACAGGTGATCGTGACGCGGCCCCGGCTGCACGTCTATCGCGTCTGGTGCTTGAATCACATGGTCCATCACCGGGCGCAACTTTGCCTGTATCTGCGGCTGCTCGACGTGCCGGTGCCGACGGTCTATTTCAATACCGCCGACGATCCCGCTTGGGTGTTCGAATAGCGGGATTCCACGACATCCCCCCCACTTTTGTGGGGCCCCGCGGGCACGTGGCAAGGCCGGCATCGTTTGGGCCCCGGACGGGCGAACCGTCCCCGGGCCCGATTCGGTCGGTCCGAAGCAAAAGCACGACTGACTGGAAAACTGGGCAAAACGAGGTTAGATTTCAAGTGCCGCGCGGGCCAATTGGCAGACCCGTTCGGTTTTCATCCCGCCTTCGTTCCAACTCTGCTTTTGGTTTCCATGCGTCGGCTGTCGGCGCGGGACACACGCGATGCCGGCATCTCGATTCGCTGGTCTAGTGGCTCTGCTCGCCGCCGCATTCGCGGGGAGCTATCTCTTTTTTTCGCTTCTCGAGACCAAGCCGACTGCGGATGCCGGGACGGGCGATGCGGTTGGCGCGGGAGAGAAACCGCCCGGCGAAACGCCGCCCGGAATGGTTTGGATTCCGGGCGGCGAATTTTGGATGGGGAGCGACTTGGAAGACGCCCGCCGCGACGAGCAGCCCGTGCATCGGGTGCGCGTCAGCGGATTCTGGATCGACGCGACCGAGGTCACCAACGCCCAGTTCGCACGGTTCGTCGATGCAACGGGCTACGTGACGACCGCGGAGCGAAAGCCCGAGCTGGAAGAAATCATGCGGCAAGTGCCGCCGGGCACGCCGGAGCCGCCGCCGGAAAAACTGGTGGCGGGCTCGATGGTGTTCCATCCGACCGAGACTGCGGTACCGCTGGACGATATCAGCCAATGGTGGAATTGGGTCGCGGGTGCCGATTGGCGGCATCCCGAGGGACCGGGGAGCAACACGAGCGGGCGCGAAAACCATCCGGTGGTGCAAGTGTCGTGGGATGACGCGACGGCCTACGCCGCTTGGGCCCACAAGCGGCTGCCGACCGAGGCGGAATGGGAATATGCCGCCCGGGGAGGCCTCGAACAAAAGCACTTCGTGTGGGGCAACGAAGACGTTTCCGAGACGCATCCGCAGGCCAACATCTGGCAAGGCACGTTTCCCAGCCGTAACCTGGCGACTGATGGTTTTGCCGGCACGGCACCGGTCAAATCGTTTCCGGCCAATGGCTATGGTCTCTACGACATGGCCGGCAACGTCTGGGAATGGACCGGCGACTGGTATGCCGTCGATGCCTATGCCCTGCGGGCTGGCGAGACGGTGATCGACAATCCGACGGGGCCGGAGCGCAGCTTCGACCCCAATCAGCCCCGCATGCCGCTGCGGGTGGAGCGAGGAGGCTCGTTTTTGTGCAACGCGGCCTATTGTTCCAGCTACCGCCCGAGTGCCAAAATGCCCTGCTCGCCCGATACCGGCATGTCGCACCTCGGCTTTCGCTGCGTGGTGCCTGGCCGGCGCGCCGAAGCGGGCGAAACGGCCGGCAAGTGACCGCGCATTGTGCCCGCGGACGATGCCGCGGAACCCGGCCGGCATGATACCGTAGCCCTGCGCGCGCGGCGAAACGATTAGTGGCCATGCGCACCCATCCTGGAAAAAACTCGAATCGAAAGGATTGTCATGAAACGTAGCACGACGCTGTTGTTCGCCGGAATGTTGTTGCTGACTGCGGGAATGCCGACCCGGGCCGCCGATCCGCCGACCGCCGGCGAGGCCGCGGCGAAGGAGACGAAAGATCCGGCCGGGAAGAGCGACGGCAAAGAGAAGAAAGGGGCGGACCGGGTGCGTTATGCGGAATTGTACGTGCAACTGGCGAAGCTCGATTTGAAGATGGCGCAGAACCGCAACCGCGACGTTCCCAATACCATTCCGCAATCGATCCTGATCGTGATGGAGGAGCACGTGGCCCTGGCCGAGCTTTGGCTCGAGCAAGAGAAGGCCGAAGTCACCGGGAAGATGTCTCCCGCGGCTGCCGTGAAGATGGCCGAAATCCATCGACGGGTTGCTGAAATGCGGTACACGCAGTTGCAAGAGGCGAACCGCATCTCGCGCTTGCCTGCCGACCGGCTCGAGCGGGCCCGGCTGCAAGTCGAGATGGCCAAACTGAACGTGGCCGCGGCCAAGGACCTCGATCCCGACAAGCCCGAGGAATTCCTGGAATACGAACTGGAACGGCTGCGGGAAGAAGTGACCGAGCTCTACGTGCGGCAATTGAAGCTGCTCGACCGCAACTAGGCGGTGGCCGGCCGAAGAGCTCTCAATGCGCGAACACGCTTGTCGCTCAATTTCCGACCGCAACGGCTGAGGCCGCTCGTCGATCCTCACGTACGACGATGCTCAGGCGCTGTGGAAAACGGCGGCCGGGGCGGTTAGAAACAGGGACTCGGCGTCCATA
>DATJTR010000381.1:0-6067 GCA_035503215.1 Pirellulales bacterium | reverse complement strand
CCAGCGGCCCGGTCGAGGACAGCACGAAGTAAGGCAGCCCGACGCACACCGTCAGCAGCACCAGAATCCGCGCCGTCGGATAACTGCTGTCGTCCGGCTTCCAGGCGTCGGCCGGCGAGATCGGCAGCGTGAGCAGTGCCGCTCCGATCAGTGCCAGATGGACCACCGTCCGCTGCTTGGGACGGAAGGAATGCTCGCTTACGTGGGCGTAGGCGTAACCGGCAAAGAGCAAGGTTTGAAAGAAGACCAGACAAGTGGTCCAGATTGCCGGGCCGCCCCCGAACCAGGGCAGGATGAAACGGCTGATCAGCGGCTGCACTTCGAACAGCAAAAAGGCGCTGAGGAAGATCGTGCCAGCGTACAGCACGGCTAATCGTGAGGGGCGAATTGTTGTCATGCGCGGAAGTGGCGAAGAAATGCAGCGAAAGGCACTCGGCCCAGCGCCAGACCGTGGTAACGGATCCCACATCCGACGCGGGCGGCGTCAAGATTCCACCTTGCGGCCCGCGGCCTGTCGTGTCAAGCAGAAAGGCCGGTGCCAGCGGCCGGGGCGACGAGGGGCAAATTACGCTGGTCGTGCCCCGCGTCCCGCGGTTAAAATGGGAAAGCTCTCGCGTTCTCGAGGCAGGGGGGGAGGCCGGTCTCGGCCGACCGGCTTTTTTGGGGCGGTGGCGAGCAAAGGACCGCGGCATGGATGCCTTGAACGCTTGGGATGTGGCACTTTTCGCCATCGCTGGTTACATTGCCATCGTCTCGCTGGTACGGCTGATGCTCGCACGCCGAAACAGCCTCGCACGGCAGTTGCAAGACGACCTGGAACGCCGGCGCAGCGAGTCCCAACGCCAGGCCGAAGAAGCCGCGCAGGACCGCGCCTCGGGCCAGGCGGGTCTAGCAGCCTCCCTTGCCAAAAAGAAGGCCTGAGTCCTGGTCACCCGTCGCCCTGGGGAAGTCGTGATTTAGCCGCCGCTCCTGCTTGTCGGTCGATTCGTCCTCCGGCTCCTCAGTGCCTCCCCGATTCCCCGCTCTTTCTCGCCACATGGCCAAACGCCTGTATATCGAAACGGTCGGCTGCCAGATGAACATGCTCGACAGCGAGCTGGTCGTGGCCAGTCTGCGCAAAGCGGGCTACGAGGTCGTGGCCCGGCCGGCCGAGGCCGATACGATCTTGTTCAACACCTGCAGTGTTCGGCAGCACGCCGAAGACAAGATCTACAGTGCGCTCGGCCGCCTGAAGCACGCCAAGAAACACAATCCGCACAAGATCATCGGCGTCTTGGGCTGCATGGCCCAAAAAGACCAGAAGCTAATCTTCGAGCGGGCCCCCTACGTCGACCTGATCGTCGGACCCGGCCAGTTGCACCAGATTCCCGACCTCTTGGAACGCGTGGCCGCCGGCGCCGGCCCGCAAATCGAGGTCAGCCTCGATCGAACCGCCGCCACCCGGCGCGAGATCGCCGACAGCTTCGAAAGCTACGATCCCTTGCGCGATCCGCAGATGCGCCCCACGCCGTATCAGGCCTTCGTGCGGATCATGATTGGCTGCGACAAGTTCTGCACGTATTGCATCGTGCCGATGGTCCGTGGGCCGGAGCAAAGCCGACCGCCCGACCACATCGTGGCCGAAGCCCGGCAACTGGCCGGCGAAGGCTGCCGCGAAATCACGCTGCTCGGCCAAACCGTCAATAGCTATCAATATCGTGATGGTGGCCGCACCACCCGGCTGAGCGACCTCTTGGCCCGGCTCGCCGAGGTCGAGGGCCTCGACCGGCTGAAATTCGTCACGAATTATCCCAAGCACATGAGCGACGATTTGCTCCAGGCCGTGCGCGATCTGCCCAAATGTTCTCCCTATCTGCACGTGCCGGCCCAAAGCGGCTCGAACCGGATCTTGGAGCGGATGAAGCGCGGCTATACCGTGGAAGACTACCGCGAAATGCTCGACCGCGTGCGGGCTACGGTTCCCGAGGCGGCGGTCACCAGCGACTTCATCGTCGGTTTTTGCGGCGAGACCGAGGACGATTTCGCCGCCACGGTCGAACTGGTGCAAGAATCGCGGTTCAAGAACAGCTTCATCTTCAAATACAGCGAGCGGCCGGGGACCAAAAGCGGCCAGCTTTTCCCTGACGACGTGCCCGAAGAGGTCAAGCGGCGGCGGAACAACGAGCTGTTGGCCGTGCAAAACGCGATTAGCGACGAAGACCAGCAGCAGTTCATCGGCCGGCAGGTCGAGGTTCTGGTCGAGGGGCCGAGCAAGGCCGCCCAAAAACACCCCGACGCTGGCCCGGCGCTCCAACTCGTCGGCCGCACCCACTGCGACCGGATCGTCGTTTTCGAGGGGCAACAGCGGCAGATCGGCCAGCTTTTGCCGGTAACCATTTACGACGCCAACGCCTTCACGCTGTTCGGCGCCGTGGTCACCCAGCACGTCGGTCCCGAGGTCTACGCACTCGGCCTCTGACGCTCCCTCGCGGCAGCCGGTAGAGTGTTGTAAGGTGGAAGGCGGGCAAACAGGGGTGGTGCGGGCCCGGGGCGCGCGAAAAGGCAATTCGCCCCCACGGATGACGGCGTTCTGGTTTCACGTCGGGCGGCTGGCGAATTTGACGGCATACGAGCAGCATGCAGATCGACCTATTGCGCAGCTACCTCGACGATGAGGCGAAAGCCGCGTCCTGGTTCCGCTCCCTGGGAATCGTCGATGTCAAGCGAGCACACGCCAACCTGGTCGATATGGCCACCGTCGGCCTGACGCTCGACTTGATGGGTGATCTTTGCGATCAGCTTGCCGAGCATTTGCCGTCGGCGAGCGATCCCGATCGGGCACTGAACAATCTCGACCGCTTCGTCGCCGCGGCCCGCAGCCCGCTCTCCATTGGTTCGCTCTTCGAGCGCGACCGCACCGCGCTGCCCGTGCTGTTGCAAATCTTCGCCACCAGTCAGCACCTCAGCGATTTGCTCATTCAAGACAACGAAAGCTACGACCTCTTGCGAATGACCGAAGGGCAGCCGGTCGGCCGTCAGCCGCTGGTGGCTGAAGTCTGCGCCGAAGTGGGGGCCTTGGCCGCCGACCCGGCCGCCGTCGCCAAGGCGCTGCGGCGAATCAAACGCCGCGAAACCCTGAGAATCTCTTACGGCGACATCGTCCGTGGGCAAAGCGTCGATATCGTCACCCGCCAAATCTCCTATCTGGCCGATGCGCTTCTTGAGGCCGCGGTTCTGGCCGCCCGCCGCCGGATTGCCGACCGCCGCGGTGAGCCGACGACGTCATCCGGCAAGCCGGCCCGCTTCGTCGTCTTGGCCCTGGGTAAGCTGGGGGGCGTCGAACTGAACTACTCCAGCGACATCGACCTGGTGTTTCTTTACGACTGCGGACGCTCGGCCAGCCTGTCGGCCCAGCAGCACGCCGCCGAGCATTTCGACCGTGTCGCCCGCGAAGTGCTCAAACTGCTCACCGAGCCGACCGACATGGGGGTCGCCTATCGGGTCGACATGCGGCTGCGTCCCGATGGCAAAAACGGCCCCATCGTCACCAGTCTCGATAGCGCCCTGCACTATTACGACGTGTCGGGGCGCACCTGGGAGCGGCAGGCCTACGTGAAGGCCCGCGCCGTGGCCGGCGATCTCGACCTGGGGCAGGAATTCCTCGGTCAGATCGAGCCCTGGATCTATCGCCGCTATCTAAGCCGGGCCGACATCACCGGCATCAAGGCCCTCAAACGCCGCATCGAGCACCGTACCAAGCACGAAGGGGCCGACAGCCACAACGTCAAAACCGGCCACGGCGGCATCCGCGACATCGAGTTCGTCATTCAGTTCCTGCAATTGCTCAACGGCGGCGATCTGACCGCACTGCGCACCGGCAACACTTTAGAGGCAATTGCCCAGCTCGAAGCCGTCGGCTGCCTGACCCACCAGGAACGGACTCTGTTGGAAGATAGTTACGGTTTCTTGCGGAAAATCGAACATCGCTTGCAGATCATGTTCGATCTCCAAACGCACGTGCTGCCGCGCGAGCCGGCCGAAATGCGGAAAGTGGCCATCCGCATGGGCTATGCCGACTCGCCCGGCCAGACGGCGCTGGCCGCCTTCGAGGCCGACTTCAAGAGTAAGACCGAGCTCGATCGCAAGATTCTCGATCACCTGCTGCACGACGCCTTCAGCGACGACGCCCAGTCGGCCCCCGAGAGCGACCTGGTGCTCGATCCCGAACCGCCCCCCGAGCGGATCGCCGAAATCTTGGGCCGCTACCGGTTTCGCGACATTCCGCAGGCCTACAAGAACCTGATGGAGCTGTCGACCGAGAAGATTCGCTTCCTGTCGACCCGCCGCTGCCGCCATTTTCTGGCCGCCATCGTTCCGCAACTGCTGGAAGCGATCGCCGCCACCCCCGATCCCGATTCCACACTGGTCAACCTGAGCAAGGTCAGCGATTCGCTCGGCGGCAAAGGGGTGCTGTGGGAGCTGTTCAGCTTCAATCCGCCTTCGCTCCGGCTGTATGTGCAGCTTTGTTCGTCGAGCCAATACCTGTCGGGCATTTTGATTAGCAATCCAGGCATGCTCGACGAGTTGATGGATGGCCTGCTCCTGAATCGCCTGCCCGACCTGGCCTCGCTCGATGCCACGCTCACCGAACTGTGCCGCGGAGCGGAAAACATCGATCCCATCCTGCACAGCTTCAAGAACGCCCAGCAGCTTCGCGTCGGCGTGCGTGACATTCTGGGCAAGGAGCGTGTGGAAGCAATCAGCGGCGCCCTGTCCGACATCGCCCAGGCCTGCCTGGAACGGATCACGCAGGAAGAATTCGCCAAACTGGCCGCCAAGCTCGGCGAGCCGATGGTCGAGATCGACGGCGAGCTGCGACCGTGCGAATTGATCACGCTGGCCATGGGCAAATTCGGCGGCCGAGAGCTGAACTATTACAGCGATCTCGACCTGGTATTCCTCTACGAGGGGGACGGCATGACGGTGCCCACCCAGCGGGCACGCCGCGACGCCACCACCACCAATCAGCATTTCTTCAGCGAGCTGGGGCAGCGAATCATCAAGGTCGCCACGCAGCTTGGCCCTTTCGGCCGGCTGTATCAGATCGATCCCCGCCTGCGCCCCACCGGCAAGAGCGGCACGCTGGCCGTCTCGCTGGCCGAATTCAGCCGCTACTTTGCCGAAGGGCAGGGGCAACTTTGGGAGCGCCAGGCATTGTGCAAGGCCCGCGTCGTGTTCGCTCCGCTGGCCGCCGCGGAAAAAGCCCGCCAGGCGGTGAACGAAGCCGCCTTCGGCCCTCCCTGGCAGCCGACCGACGCGGCCGCGGTCGTCGAAATGCGGCATCGCCTGGAGGCCGCCGCTCCGCCGGGCAATCTCAAACGCGGGCCGGGGGGACTCGTCGATATCGAATTCCTCGTCCAGGTCTTGCAACTGCGCTACGCCCACGACCACCCCACCCTGCACGTCACCGGCACGCTCGAAGCGCTTAGCGCCCTGGCCGCCGCCCGCCTGCTCGGCCACGACGATTATGAATACTTTCTGGAGAGCTATCGCTTCTTGCGCTCCGTGCAGGTTCGCCTGCGGTTGATGAGCACCACGGCCCGCGACGATTTGCCCGACGACCAGCGCGAGCTGGCCAAGCTGGCCGGATTGCTCAAATACGATTCGCCCCAAGCCCTGCTGGCCGATTGCCAGCGCTACACCGCCGAAAACCGCCGCCGCTACGAGCGCCTATTCGCCGAAATCGTGGAGCGGTAGAAAGCGGGCTTTCGCAATTTTCCCTCGGCACTCAATCGGCCGCGTCATGTGTGCGAGGGCGTGACATCTGTAGTCGCCCCATCCTCTTCGACGCGGTAGGCACGCTCGTTGATCGAATCCCGAATGATCGTCCCCTGAGGGTAGGCAATCGTGAAAATGCTCTCGGGAACCTGGTCATTCACGGCGATCGCTTCGACCAGCCGCTCCATGAGAACATCGGGTCGGTTCCACTGGGGCTCGGGGTTTCTTGCCGACACGTAGCTCGCGATTTGTATCCGCTTGGGTAGCCAAAGGCCGTCGGCAACCGGCTCCCAATCGCCAAACAACGCCC
>DATJTR010000380.1:0-2221 GCA_035503215.1 Pirellulales bacterium | reverse complement strand
CGCATGCACTACTACCTCGCCGATGCCGAGGCGGCCCGCATCGATCCCGAGTCTCGCGCCGTGCTGCTCGACGAACAAGGCTTCATCACCGAATCGACGACCGCCAACTTGCTCGTCTACACCGCAGGTGAAGGATTGGTCGGGCCGCCGCACGAAAAGGTTTTGCCAGGCATCAGTCTGGCCGTCCTCGTCGAATTGGCCGCGAGCGCCGGCATCCCTTACACCGAGCGCGATTTGCTCCCCTCCGACGTGGCCGCCGCCGACGAAGTCCTGCTATGCAGCACTTCGGTCTCCGTACTGCCGGTCACGCGGTTCAATGGCCAGGCGATCGGCCGCGGCCGGCCTGGACCCGTGCAAGAGTCGCTTCTGGCAGCCTGGAGCCAGTTGGTCGGCGTCGACATCCTGGCCCAAGCCAACCGCTTCGCGACGCGCTAAAACGCCGCGGCTTTTCTCCTCGCGCCGATCCCTGGTACCACGGGCATAATCGGCACAATCGCGCGCCCTCCCCCCAATCTGCTGCGCATGGGGAAGAGGGAGCCAATGCTATGGTTGAAAAGTTGAAACACTCAGGCCGACTTCGTCGGTTTGCGCGGAAAGTGCGCTTCGTATGCACGCTACACGGATTCACGACGTCGAAGAACTGGCCCGGCTGGCCCCAGCCTGGAATCGGCTGGCCGGCCCCGTTCCGTTTCGACGTTGCGAATGGCTGCTCCCTTGGTGGCGGCATTACGGACCGTCGATCGCTTCGCCGCAGCGGAATGTCGAGCTGTACACGATCGGCGTCTTTGACGACGGCGAACTCGTCGGCCTGGCCCCTTGGTTCATCGATCGGTCGGCGACGCGGGGGCGCGTGTTGCGGTTTCTCGGGTCGGGTGAAGTCTGCAGCGACTACATGACCGTGCTCGCCGCGCCGGGGGCCGAAGTCGACGTGGCCGACGCGCTCGCCGATTGGCTCACCCGGGCCGCGAGAACATCGGGGCGCGATCTCTGGGACATGTTGGCCCTGGCCGGCGTGGAACGTGGCGATCCGGCGCTGAGCCGGTTGGTCACCGCCCTCTACGCGGCCCGCTCCAGCGTCTACGTGCAACCGGCCGCCAGCACCTGGCGGATCGATCTACCCGACACCTGGCCCGAATATCTCGAACGGCTCTCCAAGTCGCACCGCAAACAAATCCGCCGGCTCGAGCGGCGGACGCTCGATTCGGGCCGGGTCGTGCTGCGCACGGCCAGGAGCGTAGCCGAAATGCGCGAGGGCTGGTGTCACTTGACCGCGCTGCACCAGCGGCGGATGCAAAGCTTGGGAGAATGCGGTTGCTTTTCGTCTCCTACGTTTGCCGCTTTCCATCGCGACGCCACCATCGCCCTGTTTCATGCCGGCCTGTTGCGGCTGCATTGGCTGGAACAAAACGGCCGGGCAATCGCCGCCGAATTCCATCTCGTCGGTGGCGACACGCTTTACGTTTATCAGGGCGGGATCGAACCCGATCTCCTGGCCGAAGAGCCCGGCCGCCTGGCCACGATCGCCACCATCCGTCAGGCCATGACCGACGGCTTCCACGGTTTTGATTTCTGCCGCGGCGACGAAAGCTACAAAGCTCACTGGCGGGCAGTCGCCCAGGAAACGGTCGATTGGCGGATCGCGGCCAATCGCTCGGGAGCCCGGCTTCGCCAGGGCGTGTGGACCGTGCGCCGCAACGCACTCGGCTGGGTGCGGCGCCGCCTCGACGTCTCCCCGCTACGCGATCTGAGCGCCGATGCCGAAAGCCCACACGTCACGCAGCCCGGCGCCGAAAGCTAGCCGCGGGCTGCCTCGTTGATCATGCCGACGTAGAAGGAAAAGATGCGGAAGATCAAGAAGATGATCAGCACCGCCACCAATCCCCCCACGGCCATCCCGGCAAACCGCACCAGCACGGTCAGCGCCTCGCGGGCTTCGTCCTGATATTGCTGCGACATCAGCTCCATCGTCTCGCTCAGCCGCCCGCTGCGCTCGCCCACTGCGATGGCATCGATCAGCCGCCGCGGAAAGACCCCCGTTTCGTCCATCGCTTCGTGCAGTTCGCTGCCGCCGCGGATCGATTGCCAGATCGGGTCGATCTGGTCGGCGAACCGCGCCGTGAGCGTGCTGCGCAGCGACAGCGCCAGGGCGTGCCGCAGTTCCATGCCGGCCCCCAGCGTGAGCGACATTGCCCAGGTCATGCGCGCCATCGCCATCGTCGTC
>DATJTR010000379.1:0-3664 GCA_035503215.1 Pirellulales bacterium | reverse complement strand
CCGGGGTTGCGCGTGCGTGCGGCGGCGGCAAACAGCGCCTGCTCGAAGTGGTTGCGGTCGCCGACTGTGGGAACCTTGTCGGTCGGCTGCGACCGGAGATCGGCCGACCAGGGATAGATGGCGTAGACCGGCGCGAGCAACTCGTTTTCGAGCCGCGACAGGACGGGGGACAAACCGGTTTG
Source organism: Pirellulales bacterium (assembly GCA_035503215.1). Lineage (GTDB taxonomy): Bacteria > Planctomycetota > Planctomycetia > Pirellulales > PALSA-1355 > DATJTR01. Next base: position 3,482 of record DATJTR010000379.1, on the reverse strand, counting down.
TCCGCGGCGCACGCTGAACACAGCCTGGTCGACCGCCGCCAGGCTCAACGCACCGGGGGCTGGCCGGCCGGCGGCGTCGGTGAGCGTGAAGTTCAGCATCGCTCGCTCGCCGGGGCGATACTCCGCGTGGTCGAGCCGGGTGTCGACGACCAACGAGCCGGCTTGCCGCACGTAGATCAAGCGGCTTTTCCGCGTCGGCAAGCCGTCGGGCAGATAGCGATAGGCCAACAGCTCGATGGGTCCGAACAGCTCGGGGGGCAAATCGAAAACCAATTCGCCGCGTCCCTCCGCCATTTCGACCGATCGCGTAAGGATCGTCTGACCGTCGCGGACGAAGTCGAAAAAGACCGGTTGCGTGCCGCCCCCCAAGGTCAATATCCGCAGCGTTTCGCCGCTGGAGTAGACCGCCTTGTCTGAACGGAAAAGGAAATCGCCCTGGTTCGGGCCCGAGCGCAACTCAACCTGTCGATGGCCGCTCAGGCCGGCCGCGTCGCTGGCCCGCACGACCCAATCGAGCCGATCGCCGGCCGGCTCGACCACGACCGACGCGGCACCGAGTTCGTTCGTAGCGATTTCGTGATCGATGCCGCTGATGTTCAGGCGGGCCGTGGCCGGCTGTCCGTCGGGATAGCTGGTCAGCAGATAGATCGTGTTCGGTACGCCGCGCACGAGCGAGCCCGACTCTGGCAAGACTTCGATGTGGATCGGATTGGCGGTGACCAAACGCGACAAGGTGGTCGCTTGCTGTTGCCCGGCGGTATCGCGAGCCGTGACGACCAGGTCGATCGGCGCATCGCCCCCTTCCTGTGGCCGACCGGCGAGTGCTGCCGGCAGCGCAATCTCGAAGGTCGCCTTGCCGGCGTCGTCGGTCTGGGCGTGTGCTGTCGCCAGGAGCGGCTCGACGACCGACGGTTGTCGCAGTTCGACGTCAACTTCGCCATGCTGCACCGCCTGGCCGAAGAAGTAGGCGGCGCGAACCGTGCCGACGATTTTTTGTCCTGGCTCGTAATAGGTCCGGTCGCTGTCGACTTCGAGCTTGAACTTGGGGAGGACATACTTCGCCACGTCGACCGTCAGATTGCTCGTCGTGTCGCCCATCTGGCATTCGATCTGATAGCCGCCTTCGGCAATCTCATCGGCCAGCGGGCAGGCAGTGAAGCCGATGCCGAAACGGCTGGTGACCTGTCGCTGGCGAAAGATCTTGTTGCCTTTCGGATCGGCGACCGAAAAGACCACTTCGCGGCCGGCGAGCGGCTTCAGGTCGGGGCGCCGCAATGCCAGGGCCCGCAGTTGAATCGTCTGCCCGGGCTGATAGACCGGTTTATCGCTGCTGAGCATCAATTGCCAGTCGCGGTGGAGCTTGACCTTGTGGGCAACGTGTTCGGAACCGAAACCAGCCCGCGCCGAGACTTGCAGTTCGTAATCGCCGTCTTTCCAGGCAGGCACATGAATTCGCGGGGCGATTGTGCCGGACCGATCGGTCACTCCCCGGGCTAAGGTGATCGCCGGCGTGCCCTCCGGCCCGCGCAAGTCGATTGACACCGGCATCCCAGCGATGGGTTGCAAGGTGTCGTGATTCACGAGCAGCACGCGCAGCGAGGCGTCGCTGTCGGCCACCAGTTCGTTCTGGCCGAGCACGCGCAGATCGTAAGGAGAAACCCCCGACTTGGCGATATAGAGATGACAGCAAGCGATCAAGAGTGCCGCGGCCAGCGCGGCGAAGGCGACCAGCTGAGAACGGCGGAAACGGGGGCGGCGCCGCGCGGCCAGCTGCTCCTCGGCCCTGGCCAGCAACTCGGGGGAGACCGCGGCCGGTGGCACCGATTCGAGCAGCGCCAACCGCTTTTCGGCTTCCTCAAGGGCCACCTTGCAGATCGGGCACCGCCGGCAGTGGATCGCGACCGCTTTATCCTCGTCGCGGGACAGCGCGCCGTGGACGTGAGCGTCGACGTACTCCAAAACATGCTCGTTCGGGCTGATCATGGCAGGCAATCCTGTTCTCGACTCTTTCGTGGTCTCGATGGCTGGCTGGGGAGTGGAGTTATTGCATACGGGGCTCAAGAAACTTGCGCAGATTCGCCAGCCCGTGGAACATGTGCGAGCGGACCGTGGCCTCGCTACGGTCGAGCGCCGCGGCGATCTCGGTATAGGACATATGGTTCCAAACTCTCAGCACCAGTACTTCGCGCTGCGCGGGGGTGACGCGCGCGAGCGCCTCGGCGACCAGCCGCGCGTTTTCGCAGCGGATGGCCGCTTCGCTGGGCGTGGTGCCTCCGTCGGGCAACATGCTGATCTCCTCCCGCTCGCGGCCGCTCCAGAACCGCCGCTTGCGGTTATCGGCCTGGCATTTCTTGCTGGCGATGCCGAACAACCAGGGTTTGAACGGCCGGGGGTATTGGTACGACCGGCTATGGGTCCAAACGGCGAGAAACGCCTCCTGAAACAGCTCTTCGCTGCGGTGGTGGTGCCCGGTCACCCGCTCCAGGAAGGTCATCAGCCCAGCCGCGTGGCGGCGGAGCAAAACGTTCAAGCATTCACGCCGACCAAGTGCCACCTGGCCCATCAACCACTCATCCGGCCGGTCGTCGGAGTGCATGCGTGATCCTTCCCTCACGGCGGTCTGATAGGAATTTGCGCCGCGGGCGGATTTGTTGAGAGGAATTCCTAAATTATCCACGCCTGGGGGTTTTGCCGCCAATCTTGAACGTCGCGGCCGGGGCTTTGGCCGCCCACTGGGGGCAATCCGCGACGAAGCATGTCGCGGATTGAAAGCAAGGAAGTGCGGCCGGAGGCGTTCTCTCGACGGTCCTACCGCGGCGCGGCCAGGGCCAGCGAGCGGCGATGGGCGGCGCCGAGGACGCGGGGCAACAGGCCCGGCACGTGCCGGCCGGTGGCGATCATGGCAGACAACACGTGCGGATGGCGCAGAAGCCAACCCATCCAGCGCGACGAACGGACGGTGGCGGCGAATTGCGTGCGCCAAGCATGTTCGTAGGAGAGCTGCACCACGCGATCGGCCCCCAGCCGGCCGGCCGACAGATGTGCGCCGGCCGACAGATGTGCCGCGGCCAGGTGGGCCGAGGCCAGGGCCATCGTCATCCCCTGCCCCGTCAACGGCTCGATGGTCCCCATCGCATCGCCCACGTAAAGCACGCCGCGCAGCTTGGGGCGCGAACGCTGGATGGCCACCTCGGGCATCGTGTGCCAGGATTCGGGCTGGCGATCGATGGCGAAATAGGGCTGGTCGGCTCCGCTGTCGGCGGTCCAGCCGCGAATCGCCTCGGCCAGGTTGCCCCGCACGGCACGCAAGCGGCGCCGCGGCATCACGCCGCAGACGTTGATCTCTCCGCCATCGACCGGGCAGACGCCAATGTAACCGCCCGAGAGCGCGTGCATGACCAGCGACGCTTCACTCCCTGCGGGCATCGGCCCGGCGGCATGGGCCTTGAAGCCGACCAGGCTCGTGCGGGCCCGGACGGTGC
>DATJTR010000378.1:0-2699 GCA_035503215.1 Pirellulales bacterium | reverse complement strand
GAATTGTCGCGGGGCACGATTCGTGGCCGATTTGAAGCGCGTGTTACCCTTGCCGCCACGCCCGCCGTGTCCCGCCACCACCTGATCGCCCGCCACGGCCAGGTCCTTGAGCTGGTGGCCGGCATGCGCGTCGATGACCACGGTGCCGGGCGGGACATGGATCACGAGGTCGGCGGCATTGTGGCCGTGGCAGTTCGAACTGCCCCCTCGTTCGCCCGACGCGGCCTTCCAATGCCGGCGCTGCGAAAGCTCGGCCAGGCTGTCGACGCCGGCCGTCGCCACGATGATCACGCTGCCGCCGTTGCCGCCGTCGCCGCCGTCGGGCCCGCCGCGTGGCACGTACTTCTCGCGGCGAAAGCTCAGGCAGCCGTCGCCGCCGCGGCCGGCCTTGATTTCAATCTGAACGCGATCGACGAACATGGCTCTGCTTCGGCCTGGCGGCCGTCAGTCGCAGGCCGCGGAGAGGACAAAAAAAAGGGGGCGCCGCCGTCGCGGGCCCCTCGCTGTTTGCGATAACGGATTTTCTGCTCGGCTTCACGGCCGGATCGATCAACCGCGCTCTCAAGCTGCACCGACGACCTTAATCCGCCGTCCGCCTTGATCGAACTGAACCACCCCATCGGACAAGGCGAAGAGGGTGTAATCCGAGCCCTGACCGACGTTCTTGCCGGGATGGAACTTGGTGCCCACCTGGCGAACGAGAATATTGCCCGCGATCACTTTCTCGCCGCCGTATTTCTTGATCCCCCGCCGCTGCGCGTTCGAATCGCGACCGTTCCGGCTGGAGCCTTGACCCTTCTTATGTGCCATGGCAAACGCTTCCGAAAATGCTGGTGTTTTGTGATCCCACTGCCATGCATTTCGCCGGCCGGCGATTCACGGCCCACGGTTCGACGGGGGGCCGGCAGGCCGCTGCCTCTGGCAGCGAGGGAAACCACTTTTTTAGCGGTAAACCCAGGTATAGTCAACCTTGCCCGGCATGCCGTAGCGAATGAACCGCTGATCCTCGGCAAACTCGTCGCCGGGACGCCAAAAGTTCAAAAGCAGCGTCTTTTCAGTGAGCGACCGCCCTTTGCCGGGCGGATCGCCCGTTTTGAACTCCTGGGGCCGGTCGGTCCATTGATAGGCGTTGGTCAAACCCTGGATGGCGATCGAGAAAAAGTCGATCTTCGAATCGACGTCTTCCCAAGTTGCCACGCCCCAGACCGGTTTGTCGATTCCGCCAGACGACACGGGGATTGCCTGCGCGCTGATTTCGACCGAATCGAGCAGTTTGCGGTTCGGATCTTCCCGCCTGCGGATCGCCTCGATCGCCACGGGGATCACGCGATCGAGATAGGCCTTTTTGTATTCCTGCGATTCGAGCACGAAGGTGGGAATGAAGCGGACGTCGGCGTCGACCTTGGCGACTTCGTAAGTGCCGTCCTGGGTTCGCTGCGGATGGAGATGCTGCCCACGATTCGTCACGTGATAGAGCAGATACCAGATCAGCTTCCGCTGCATCTTGCCGCTCGGTTGCGGCTCGTCGACCCACAGCATCCGCACCGGCTTGAACGTGAACTCCAGGCACCAAATGTCGCGGCGAAAGATGGTGCTGGTGGCAAGTTCACGGAGCGTTTGCGTGTTTGGCTCGGTCTTCGGAGTCCACTTCAGGTCGGGAATGCCCTGCAGGATCTCGACGATGTCGTGCGTGCTTTCGGTCTCTTCTTCGCGCTGGTCCGAGGGAATCGTCACTTCCACGCCAGGCGCCAGCACGCGAAACTTATCGGCGCCTTCGACCCGCGCCGTGGCCTTGGCCGGCTTGGCGGCGGGACCTTTTGCCGGCGCAGCCGAACCTGCCTTGGCCGCGGGAGCCTTCACGGCCGCCGGCTTTTTCGCCGCCGGCGCCGTATCGGCATCGGCCGCACGTGCCGGGATCGATGGCCCGACGACCAAGAGACTGGCCGCCAAGCCGATCGCAGCGACAACAAAACGAGGCGAGCCCAAGCGGAACATGATTGCCCGATAGAGAGACGACAGATTGACGACGCAGGCGCCCTGTAGCGATCTTCAACGAGGCGGAGTACCCACGACTGCACTAGCCCGAAGCCACCCGCCTGCGGCCAGTACCCGCGAGGGTTCCTCGACCTTGCCCCCTCGCTCGCGCTTCGGGTTACTCGGTCTAACGCCTCACCACGACGAAACGCAGCCTTGCGGGGGACGCTGCGCACCAATCCAGTATAGATAGCCGGCAAAAACAGCGTCAAACCGGCCTTTTCTCCGGTCGCCGGCGATTTTGCCCCGATTCTTGCGCTGCCGGGCAGAGGAGCCTGCCGCGGTGAATTGCTACCGCGGGTGGCTTGGCAGCGATTAAACCGGATTTGCCGCGCGAAGTGAGCCCGGCCTGAGCCGGCCGGTTGCCGTTTACCTCAAGAGCATACCGGCCCGGTCGCCGGGCGGCCTAGCGTCGCAGGCCTTCGCGTTCACGTTCGCGGCGCGCCCGCTCCACGTCGTAGCTCTTGTGCAGCCGGGCCAGCAGTTTTTCTTGCGTGTAGAGGCGACGCGTCGGGGAGTTGAAATCCTGACCGTCCGGCGTTTCTTCGAGCATCCGCCCCATCTCGAACCCGCCGGGCGCCGTCGTCATGTATTGAAACAGCTTGAAGCCCCCGGGATTCGTGATCAGATCGGCCACGATCGTCGGCCCTCGCGGCATGTGCAAC
>DATJTR010000377.1:0-3068 GCA_035503215.1 Pirellulales bacterium | reverse complement strand
AGGGGATCGCCGCGGCACATCGTCTTGGCGCCAGGCTGGACTACAGGCGTGGCTATCCGCCGGTGATCAACGCCGCGACGGCGGTGGCCCATTCGGTTGAGGCGGCTGAATCGGTCGTCGGCCGGGACAACGTCAGGACCGGGTTCAACCCCAGCATGGGGTGCGAGGACTTCGCCTATATGATCAAGGCCGCTGGGGGCGCTTACACCTGGATCGGTACCGGTGAGGTTGGTCCCGGCAAGGGCCTGCACGGCGACCGCTATGATTTCAACGACGACATCGTGCCCATCGTGCTGAGGTATTGGGTCGACCTCGTCGAGCAGAGCTTGCTCGCGACCTCGGATCAAACAACTATTTGAGCACCGTCGCGGCACTCGCTCGCAAGGTGATCAGCGACTGCGTCTAAACCACCGATCCCAGTCCAGCAAAAGAGAATAGTTTGCTATCATCCTGAGTGTCGTTTAGACCATCCGCAACTCGGACCCATAAAACGATGGTCCGGCGATGGGAGGATTCTGGAATGCTCACCAGGAGAACGATTCTGACGATCGGAGCGGCATCGCTCGCTGCCCCGGCGGTGCTGCGGTCTGCGCTTGGGGCCGACAAGACCGTCAAGATCGGCAACACGATGCCGTATTCCGGCCCGGCCTCGGCCTACAGCTCGGTGGGAAAGGCCGATGTAGGCTTTTTCAAGTGGGTGAACGACCAGGGCGGGGTGAACGGCACCGAGGTCGAGTTCATCTCGCTGGATGACGGCTACAGCCCGCCCAGGACGGTGGAGGATGTACGGCGGCTGGTGGAGCAGGACAAGGTCGATTTTCTGTTCGGCACGCTTGGCACGCCCTCCAACACGGCGATCGCACCCTATTGCAACAGTCACCAAATCCCACAGTTGTTCATTGGATCGGGCGCAGACAAATGGGGCGACTACAAGAATCGTCGTTGGACGATCGGTTATCAACCGAGCTATCGCACGGAGGCCCAGATCTACACGAAATACATGCTGCGGGAGAACCCGAACGCGAGGCTGGCATTGCTCTATCAAAATGACGATTTCGGTAAGGACTACCCGATCGGCGTGCGCGATATACTGGGCAAGAACTGGGAGAAGGTCATGGCAAAGACGGCGAGTTATGAGGTGACTGATCCTACGATCGACAGTCAGATTGCGGATCTGCAGAACTCGGGCGCTGATGCCTTGCTGGTTGCCGCGACACCCAAAGCCGCGGCTCAGGCCATCCGTAAGGTGCATGACCTGGACTGGAAGCCGATGTTTTTTATGACCAACGTCGCGATCTCAGTCGGGTCCGTGATGCGGCCCGCCGGCGTGACGAACGGGATCGGCATCATCAGCACGCGTTACATTAAAGACCCGACCGACCCGGCCTGGGGCGCCGATCCGGGAATGCAGGCTTTCAGGCAGTTCATGACGAAATACGTGCCTAGCGGCGACATTACCGACAGCGCCTACGTCAACGGCTACGGCGCGAGCTACACGATGTGCAAGGTGCTGGAGGCGTGCGGCAGCGACTACTCACGCCCGAACGTGATGAAGCAGACGCTCAGTCTGCACGACCTGGAAAACCCAGTCCTCCTGCCGGGCATCAAGGTGAACACCAGCCCGACGAACTACCACCCGATTCGGGCCATGCAGCTTGTGAGATGGGATGGCAAGACCTGGGTGCGCTTCGGCGAGGTGATTGAAGGCGGCGAAACCTGATCAATGGCGGCTTGTCGTTGCGCGACGCAGTGACCGGGCGCGCCCGCTCGCCGAAGTCGCGAGGAGCCAACAAGCAAACACGCGCTCTACTCAACGAATCGGGTCTCCGCATCGTGTTTCCCCTTCAGGTCCACAGGGTGTTCCAACTGAAGATTGCCGGTGTTCCGCCGGTGTGCACGAAGACTAGCACGTCATCCTTGCTGTACCGTCCTGCTCGGATATGCGCCATCATTCCGGCCGCGGCCTTGCCGGTATAGATCGGATCGAGCACGACGCCTTCGGTGCGCGCGAACAGGCGCGTGGCTTCCACCGCGGCCTCGGTCGGGATGCCGTAGCCCTTTCCGACAAATCCCATGTCGTTCTCGATCTCTTCGTCCGATACGACCAGATCGAGGCCGAGCATCCGCCCCGTCTCATTGGCGATCGCCGCGGTCCGGCCAGGTACGTGGAACTCGTCGGTGCCGGTCACGCCGTGGATCTCGATGCCCGCGTTGGTAAGCCGCCGGCCCAGCACCAAGCCGGCCTGCCCCTTGCCGCTGGAGGACATGTAAAAGCCGGTGGGACGCACGTCGGCCCGCTGCATTTGTTCGAGGATTTCAAGTGTCGTCTCGAGGTAGGCGATCGCCGAAGCGACATCGAACATCGGATTGTCGTTCAGGATATGCGGACGGCCGCCGGCGTCCCGGCACCGTCGTGCGGCGAGGTCAAACTGCTCGCGTTGTGCCTCACGGGTCGGCGCGAAGATCACTTCGGCACCCAGCAGGTAATCGACCAGCAGATTGCCTTGCACTATGTCCGGTCGCTTTCCCTCCAGCACCAGGATCGTCTTCAATCCCAGCTTGTTGCAGGCGCCCACTGTCTGTCGTGCCGAGTTGGACTGCAGGTCGAGCCCGACGATCACCGTATCCGGCTTTTCCGCTACCGTGCGCGCGAGGCGGAATTCCAAGTTGCGCAGCTTGTTGCCGCCGAATGCGACACCGGTGAGATCGTCCCGCTTGATGAAGATGCGCGGGCCGCCGAGTGCCGCGGTGAGGTTGGGCGCCTCCTGCAACGGGGTCGGGGTCAGCGCGATCTTCACGCGGGGAACTTGCGCGATGCGATCGCGGATCCAGTCGTACTGCGTGGTTGCGGCGGAACCGATCACCACGCCGCCGTTCCTGCGCAAGCAGAAATCGATTGTGCTGCCTGTGCGGACATGAGGTGCGTGTTCACCGAGACCGTCGGAGTTCCGGCGACACCCCGCTCTGGCGCTCGACCGTCGCGGATTCCGTTGCAACGATATAGTCGCGCGTCAGCGGCACCGCCGTCTGCTCATGCGCAAGCTGAATTTGGAACACCATCATGTTTT
>DATJTR010000376.1:0-5961 GCA_035503215.1 Pirellulales bacterium | reverse complement strand
GCGGTTCCCCCGATCCATCGGGCGGACGTACCCGCACCGAATCGATTTCGCCGGCCAGCAGCGCCTGCCAGTCCTGCGGGGCATCGATCGCGCTGGCTTGCAATGTTTCGCTGCCGCGCAGGGCGACAGGAACACGCTCCGCAAGTCCGCAACACTCTGCCAGTAGGTTCAGCAATACGCCGGCAGCGACGTTCTCTTCTTCATCGCGGCTGCGTGCTCCTTTCTCCAATTCCAACGATACCAGTCGCGTCGCCGCGCGCGACTGCGCCGCCACGTGCACGCGATGCGGGCCGTGTTTCAGCCGGTCGGTCGCCAAGCCGGCCGTGCAAGCCAGTCCCACCGCCAACGCCTGCGGTTCGCTGTAATCGAGCGCCCGGCGATAGGCCGCCATCGCCATCGCTCGCGCGGTCGCCGGAGAGCAGAACTGATCGGGCTGGCCCCCGAGGAATCGGGCCAGCGCCGCTTCGGCGTAAGGCACGATCGCTTCGAGCACGCTACGCGATGCCCCGGGCACACTCAACAATTGCGAGATCGCTCGGCTGCCGCCTCCGGTCGTCGCAATCACCACGCGTCGGCCGCTGGCGTGAATCTGCCTCACGAAATCGCTTTCATCAAATGCCATGCTGCAATTTCATGGAGACGTTAGGAGATGGAAGCAAGCCGACTTTTGCTGACTTAACAGCTAATACCGCAAGTACTTTTGTATCACTGTAATTCACGCCCGCACCGGTTGCCGCACCCGCGCGAACGACGTTTTTCTGCGCCGGGCCAAGATCCTGCCGCCGCCGTCGAACAACTCTCCGTGGGTGTTCCGTTCTCACAGCCTCACGGGCTGCCAGCTATTGGCCGCAATCAGGCCCCAATCTCATTTGTGGAGGATTCAGCGATGATCCGCAAGGTCGTGTTTTCAGTTGTGGGGGCCACGCTGTTGGCCGGTTGGCTGTTTGGCCGCGATGCGGCCAGTTACTTCGGCACCTCGGTCGGCAAGGTCACCAGTTCGGTGAAAAACGCCGTGCCGATGTCGTTCGAGATCGATCGGGCGCGCAAGATGGTCAAGGACCTGGTTCCCGACATCCGCCGCAACATGCACGTCATCGCTCAGGAGGAAGTCGAAGTCGAGCGGCTGGAAAAGCAAATCTCGCAGGCCGACTCGAGCCTCGATCACGACCGCAGCGAGCTGATGCGGTTGAAAGACGACGCCGCCAGTGGCCGAGATGCATTCTCTTATGGCGGCCGCAATTACACGCTCGTCCAGGTTCAAGCCGATCTGGCTAATCGTTTCGAACGCTACAAGACCCACGACGCCACGCGCGCCAGCCTGAAAGACATTCTCGCCGCCCGAAAAAAGAGCCTCGACGCCGCCCGTCAAAAGCTCGAAGGGATGCTGGCCACGCGCCGACAATTGGAAGTCGACGTCGAAAATCTCGAAGCGCGGTTGAAGATGGTCGAAGTCGCCGAGACGACCAGCAACTATCATTTCGACGACAGCCAGCTCGGCCGAGCGAAAGAACTGATTTCCGATCTGCGGACGCGGCTGAACGTCTCGGAACGCATGCTCTCGGTCGAAGGCGATTTGCACGATGAGATTCCGGTCACCGCCCCGGTGAGCGAAAACATCGTCGATCAGGTCACCGAGTATTTCGCTCCCGTGGCCGAGAAACTGGCCGATGCCAGCGACGCTCAACATTGAATCGGTCGTCGCCGATCCCGCGCCTCGCAGGATGCGAGGCAGATCGCCGCACGCAAACAGCGCCGCGCCGCCGGTGGAGGGACGACCGCCGGCCGCGCGAGAAGGGAGCGTCGCATGTCGATGGTTGGTAATTCCCCTTGGCGGAAAGCAATCAGCGGATTGTCGCTCGTCCGTCTGGCAATGAATGATCCCATGACCCGGCGATTTGTCATTTGGATCGACGCGGTGGGCGGGTTTTTGGTCTGCCTGGCCGATGAAGTCACCTTCGGTCAGGCGACGGCCGACTCCCGCGTCGATGTACCGCTGGTGGCCGACGTGGCCCGGCGGCACGCCACGATTCGCCGCGACGACGAAGGATACGTGCTCGATCCGGCCGGCGAAACGTGGCTCGACGGCCGCAGCATTCAATCGCCGGCGCCGCTCGCCGACTCGGCCGCACTGCGGCTAGGCCCCGTGGCCTTGCAATTCCGCCAACCGCATCCCCTGTCGGCCACGGCCCGCGTCGAACTGGCCAGCCCGCACCGCATGCGGCCCTCCTACGATGCGGTGCTGCTGTTGGCACAATCGTGCGTCATGGGTCCCCGGCCGACGAGCCACATCGTGTGTCCCGACTGGCCCCAAGAAGTGGTGTTGTTCCACACGGCCGGCAAGCTCGACTGCCGCTTTCCCGGCGAATTCGAGATCGACGGACGAATGCACACCGACGGCGGCCGCGTGGGCTTCAATTCCTGCGTTGCCGGCGAGGGTTTGTCGTTCACCCTGGAGGAGTTGTGATGTTTTTCGGCGGTTCGTGGCCGGCCGCGTCCCGGGTCGGCCATCCAGAAGAAGTGACCCGGTGGACGTGATACAATTGAGACCCAGCCGCCGCGTCAATGCCTGGGTCGCGAGCGGCTAGCAGCTTACTTTGCGTCAGCGCATACGATCATGGATTTGCCCGTCGCCAACGAGCCCCGTCCCATCGAGAAGCCGCCTGCTTCTTCGCGGTTTCAATTTACCAGCGGCGACCGCCCTCTCTCGGGCTACACGATCAAGCGTGGCGTCGGCCGCGGCGGTTTCGGCGAGGTTTATTTCGCCGTCAGCGACGGCGGCAAGGAAGTCGCGCTAAAGCTGATTCGGCGGAATCTCGACGTCGAATTGCGCGGCGTGCAACATTGCTTGAATCTCAAGCATCCGAACCTGATCGCTTTGTACGACGTGCGCCGCGACGGCACCGATGACGATTGCTGGATCGTCATGGAATACATCGCCGGCGAATCGTTGGAAGCGGCGATTCGCCGATGCCCGCAGGGCATGCCCGCCGATGAGGCGATCGAGTGGCTGCGCGGCATCGCCGCCGGCGCGTCGTATCTGCACAGCCATGGCATCGTGCATCGCGATCTCAAGCCGGGCAACGTCTTTCGCGAAGAGAACCTGGTCAAGATCGGCGATTACGGCCTCTCGAAATTCATCTCCTGCAGCCGCCGCAGCGGGCAGACCGAGAGCGTCGGCACCGTGCATTACATGGCGCCCGAGATTTCGCATGGCCGCTACGGCCGCGAAATCGATATCTACGCGCTGGGCGTCATCCTCTACGAGATGCTCACCGGCCGTGTGCCGTTCGACGGCGAAAGTGTCGGCGAGGTGCTGATGAAGCATCTCACGGCCGAGCCCGACGTGAGCATTCTTCCTTCAGCCTACCGCGCCGTGGTCGCGCGGGCATTGGCGAAAGATCCGGCGGTTCGGTTCGGTTCGGTCGAACAATTCATGGCCGCCCTTCCCGGAGCGGCAAGGAACCCGGCGGTGTCGACGTCCGATCTGCTCGAAGCGGTCTTGGCGTCTCCCGCCGAAGAAGCTTCGGCCGCGGCTGCCGACAAACCGACGGTTTACCACGACTCGGCATCGGCGGACGAACCCCCTCCGCTGCCTCCCTGGCCCTGGTCTTCCCAGGTGAAATCGCCGTGGCCGGTTCGACTGGCCGTGGGGGCATTGATACTTTTGGTCGCCCTGTTTCCAACGGCCATCGCCGCGCGCGCGTCGATTTCCAACCCGGCCAATGTGGCCAATGGGGGCATCACCGCGATCGTCTGGCTCTTCGTGATTGGTGGCCTCGGACTGTACGTTGCTTCCGGCGCGAGCGAGAAGCAGGCGACCAGCCGGAAACCAAACGACTCGGCGAGGCCGGCCGCCTCCGACGGTCCGCCTCCGCTGCCGACGAGTGCCGCGCCAAAATCTAGGTGGGCTGAGCTACTTTCGGGCTGGTCGCCTGGGGCGATCGGCATGATGGTCGGACTGTTATTCCTGGTTGCAGCCCCTCCCGTTACGCAGGCATTCGTTTTCAATTTCGTAGGGATGCACGCAGTGCCGCTGCCTTATCCCACATGGATGGGGCTGGCATGCGCCTTCGGATTGGCGGCCGGTTTGCTGGCCAAGGCGAATGCTGGCCAGTCTTCGGCCGGCCAGCACGCGTACATCCCTCGCTCGCTTGTCGATCGTTTTTTGTCGCTCCCGCGTCCGGCGGTGGTGCTGATTTTGGTCGCTCTTGGTCTGTTTTTGACCCAGGGCCAAAGGCGGCTCGGTCTGCTGCAATCGCCGGCGCCGATCATCGTGCTGGGTGTGGCGATTTATCTGATTCTGAAACAGCGAGCACCTCAGGTTCTTGGCCTCCCGCAGACCGCGCCATCGACCTCTCCGCCGCCGCAGCCTCCGCCTCGTCCGTCGGCTGCGCCTCGCAGTCCTTCGCTTTCCGACATTGCTTACGCCTCGGGTCGGGCGTTATTGGCCATGACCGGGCAGGAATCGCCGGCCGAGGCCATCCAATCGCTGCGCGAGCGGTGGATCGAATTGCTCCAGTCCCTGTTGGTTTCGGCAGCCGTCGCCACGGTGCTGGCCGTGATTGTCTCGGCCTGCCAGCGCGGTGCCTCCGGCGTCGAGATAATCGCCTGGTATGCACTCACCGGCACGCTCGGAGCGTGGAGTATTCTCACGCTGTCCAAAGTTTGGGAAAAGTCGGCTGGCGAGCCGATCCTGCGGCGGTTCGTGATGCTGGCAGTCGGACTGGGCGTGGGAGCAGCGTCGTTCGGCTTCGATCGGTTGTTGATGGTCCGTTTGCCGTTCCAGCAATCGATCCGGCCGAGCCAGTTGCACGTGAACTGGAGCTTCTATAACACCCTCGACGGCGCGCCGCATTTGGAAGCCTATCTGGCTTATTTCGCCCTGATGTTCTTCCTCGTTCCTTGGTGGCGACAGGCCGATCCGCGCCGTCACTTGCAGCTCAATCCCATTTCGTCGGTCTGGGCAGTGATTGTGGCGATCTTGGTGACGCTCATTTGCCCCTTCCCGCTTCCTTGGGGTGCGATCGTGGCGGCGATCATTTCGCTGTCGGTGCAACTGGCCAGCCCGCGCACGCCAAGAGTGCGCCGCGCGACAACGGCGAGGTGAAAACGATGTTGGCAACCGCGGAACCGTCATCCCTTGGGCTGTTCTTCCTCCTGCTGGTTGGGATTGGACTGCTTTGCCGTCTGGCGATGAAATCGCTGCGCTTCGGCCGCGGGGTAGTCGTGGCGATCTTGCTAGTTTTGGTGGTACCTGTCCTGCTCTATTTCCTCGCGTTCGACATTCAGCGGTTTGACCGGCGTCCCACGGGGGAGGCCACGCCGATAAGCGAGGCCATGCCAGCCGGCGGCGTCGCCGATGATCGTTTGCGCCAGACGCCCGAACCCCTCGATCCGGCGATCGCTGCCTTCACTCTGCTCTTGTCCGAGCACGCAACGCTCGCCGCCGAAACGCGGCCGGCCTGGATCGACGAAAAGCCCGCCCTGGTGCAGGGAGTCTACCGGCGGCCGGTGAAGTCGGGCCTGTATAGCACCGACGAAGAATGCCGCCAGGCGCTGGCCGTGGCCATCGCCGACGCTGCGGCCGGGTACGCTCAGACGTTGCTCGCCGACCCCGACGCTACAGCTCTCATGCGGCAGAATCCGCGCTGGTTGTTGGCCATGCAGCACGATCAAATCGTGCCTACCGGACGCGACTTGAGCGTCCTTCGGTCGAAGCCTCCGCAGGTGGCATACCCCTCAAGTGCCCCCGCCGCGCCAGTGCAAAAGGCCGCCACGGGGGGCAACAAGCTGATCTCGGAGCCGATCTTCATCGAGACCGCTCAACGATCGGTGGGACCGATGCATGAAATGCACGCCCTGTTGGAATTCGACGATGCGGCTCGCGGGCATCTCCGCGAATCCTGGCGGCAGGTGCTCATTCCCGGGCGGATTCGTTGGGTCGCGGTCGGCTACTGCGCC
>DATJTR010000375.1:0-6961 GCA_035503215.1 Pirellulales bacterium | reverse complement strand
TTTCTTCTACTTCACGTTTGGCGATTCCGACGCCAACCGGCCGCAGTGGTTTTTTGACACGGGGGACAAGCAGAATCGTCACTCTTTCGACCTGGCCTGGCGTTCGGCCAATCAGCAGCCGGTCCAGGCAAACGCAGAACTGAAGGAAGATGCGCCAGGCGAGCAAAAGCGTGGCAGCGTGTGGTTCGATCGCGACAGCTTTCGGCTGTTGCCGATGAGAGGGACGAAGCTGGCGCTGCTCGACAAGAACGAGTGGTACACGGTCGACCGAGTTCCCTTGGCCGAGTTGCGGCGGCTGCTCGAGGAGGCGCCGATCGAGTCGTTCGAGCTGCCACGCTTGAAAGACAGCAACACGCCGGCGAGCCGGCAGGAACTGCGGCAGATTCCCAGCCTGATTCTCCAGAACAACGAAGGCACGATCGCCGTGGCCCGGGTGCAGTCGGGCGGGCCGCCGGGCACGCTTTCGCTGCAGTTCTGTTATCGGCCGCAGGGCCCGTATCCGCCGTTCCGGCCGGCCGACGAAGAATATGAGAACGACGGGCTGGACACCGTCTACATTCCCGCCGCGTGGATCAAAAAAACGCCCACGTTTCCGGCCATTCCGGCCGACGCCGACGTGATCGACGCGGCGGCCGATCGCTTCGTGGCATCGATCGAGCGGCAGAAACTGTCGTTCGTGACCGCCGAGCATCTGGCGGCGTTGAACGGCGAGATGCGGCGGTATTTGAAGGCCCGCGTCAAGCAGCCGCCGCTGGCGGCCAGCCGGCCCGAAGTGCTGGAGGCGATCGATCCCTACGTCGTGATGCTGTTCGACCGCCCCCCCGGCGCGATCGGACAGGAACAGTATCTCAACTTTCGCAACCATTTCGAGACGCTAAGGTGGCTGATTTGGACGGTGCTCGATCGGCCGACGCTGACGCCGGACCAGTTCATCGAGCGCGACCGGCAGCGGGAATGGATGCGGGCGCTGGTCCGCAGCCTGCCCGAGTCCCCCCTCGCGGCAGCCAACCCCGAGGTTTCCAAGCAAAGCCAGCTCGACCGGCTGGAACGCAACGTGTTCAACAACCCGCTCAGTCCGTTCTTTTACGACCCGATGTCGGCCGACGAATTCAAGCGGCTCACCGAGCGGTACGCGCAAAACCGATCGCTGGCGATCGAGGGGGCGGCCCACGCGATCTTCAGCGCCGTGATCGACGTGCGTCTGCCGGGACTGCGCGATCGCTATCCCAGCGGCTTTCCGGCCGGCAATCTTTCGGTCACCGATTTCCGCATCTTTTCACACGGCGACTATATCCGCCATATCCACTCCCAAGTGGGCATGCAGCCGAAGGACAAGAGCCACGACTATGTCGACCTGACGACGGGACGCCTGGTCTATGGGCAACCCAAGATTCTCCCGGGTCAATCGGCGCCGAGCGCGGAAGCGATCGAGCAGTTCTGGCAGGCGAACAAAGAGGGAGATCTGTGGTTCGACCCGGCCGAGCGGCGGCTGGTGGCGGTCCACGGGGCGAAGATGGTGACGCTGCCCGAAACCCGCTGGGAGGCGCTCGACCGCCTGTCGCTGGCCGAGCTGCGCCGCAGTTTGAGCGGGCAGACCGTCGAAGGCGTGACGTTTTCGGCCTTCGCCAACGCCAGTTCGCCCGAGGCGGTGCGCGCGTTCCGCAAATGGCCGACCTTGCTCGTCGAAACGTCGCGCGGGCAGATTTCTCTGGTGCGGGCCTGGCAAACGGGCGACGGTTTGAGCCTGCAGATCCGGCCGCGGCCGCAGGGTTCGTACTATCCGTTCCATGGGCCCGACGAAGGATTCGAGCCGAGCGAACGCTGGCCGCTGCCTCCCTTGGAAGCCGTCGAGCATTTGAGCGATCGCTTCGCCGAGGCGCTCGACCGGCAGCAATTGCCCTTCGTCGGGCCGAGAGAGCGCGAGGCGTTGCGCGCCGAACTGCGCGAATACTTGGAACTGCGGCTGCGCCGGCCGCTGTTTGGGCCCAGCCGCAAAGCGATCGTCCGCGAGCTGGAGCGGTTCGTCGAACGGAACTTCGAGGGCGCCGACGGCTACTTGCGGTTTCGCGCCCGCTTCGACGCCTTGAAATGGCGGCTGTGGACCGCCACCGAAAGGCGAGAGAATCTCACTGGCGACGAGCAACAAGCACTGGCCCAGCAGCGGCAATGGATGTTCCACTACTTGGAACAGGTGGCCATCGCCCGATTGCCGAACGGCGTGCCCCCCGATCCGGCCGTGCTGACGCGCGAGCGCGGACTGCTCGACACGGAATACTTCGAGAATCCGCTGAATCCGTTTTTCCGCGATCCGATGCCGGTGGAAGACTTCGAAACGTTCCGCAAGCACGTATTGAGCGATGCGGCGCCGAAAAACGCCCGCAAACAATTGTTCATGGCCGCCGTCTACACGCGGTCGGCCGAGCTGAAGCGGCGCTGGCCGCCAGGATTTCCGGCCCGCAGGGTGCATGTCTATGGCGCGGGAGATTTCGACTTCGGCGGCGCGAGCGACGAGTGGAACGTCGAGTGGCGCTGGAACCACAAGCCTGCGAGCGAGCACGTACTGCTGGCCGTGGCGGACAACAAATTAGTTGAGCCGCCGGCAGAGCTCGAGGAAAAGGATCTCCAGGCGTGGATCGCCCAGAACAAGCAGGGGGATTTGAGTTTCGACGCCCAGACGGGAACGCTGCTGCCCCTGCGCGGCGCGCGTCTGGCCCGGCTCGACGCGCTCGAGTGGTGGGCCATCGATCGCGTCCCGTTGGCTGAGCTGCACCAGCGACTGGCCGACCATCCGCTGGAAAGCGTCACGCTGCCCGAGGCATTTGCCAGCAAGTCGCAGCGGCCGACGGCCTGGGAACGGCTGCAGGGAATCCTCGCCGAAATCCGCCTCAAATCGCAGCCCGCGCTGGTGCTGGAAACGGCCGAGGGGAAGGTGGTGGTGCTGCGCGTCGAACGCTACGATGACGGAATGCTGCTGGTCCGTGGCCGGACGTGGCCGCGCCCGCCCTATCCCCCCTTTCATGCCGGCGACCTGCAGGTGGCCGAAGCTGCGGCGGGCAGACCGGCGCCGGAGGGTGGCCCCGGACCGTGAACTTTCGGTTTTTCGCAGTGCCACCGAGAAATTGAGAGATGTCGAGCACCGCGAGAAATTTCATCCTGCTGGCCCTGGCGGCTGCCTGGCTGGGCAAGGCTATCCCGGCCACCGGCGATGAACCGCCAGCCGGTGCGGAGGATAAGAGCGCAGTGCCGCTGACGCCGTTCGAGGCGGCCGAGTTTTTCTCCGGCCGGTTCACCGAGGCGCTGTCGCTTTACGGTCCGGCGTTCGTGGATTCCGAAGCGCGGAACGCGCTCCGCGGCGAGCTGCGCGGTTATTTGGAAGAACACGTGCGGATGCAGGTGCAAGCATCGAACGCCACGGCGATCGCCAGGGCCATCACCCAATTCGTCCAGCGCAATTTCGACGACGATTCTTACCTGCGCTTTCGGCCCCGCTTCGACGCCCTGAAATGGCAAATTTGGACGGCTACCGAGCGCCGGGCCTATCTCACGCCCGACGAACGGCAAGCGATTCTCATTCAGCGATTGTGGATGATCCATTACCTCGAACAGGTGGCCGTGGCCCGGCTGCCGGCCGGTCTGTCGGCGGACACGCTCAAACTGATGGCGGAGACCAGACGCCTGGAGCGGAATTGTTTCTTCAATCCGCTCAACCCGTTTTTTGACGAGCCGATGTCGGAAGAAGATTTCGAAACGTTCCGCCGGCACGTGATGAGCGATGAGGCGCCAAAGAACGCCCGCAAGCAATTGTTCCTGGCCGCAGTGTACACGCGGTCGGCCGAGCTGAAACGGCGCTGGCCGCCGGGTTTCGCGGCCCGCAGCATGCACGTCTATGGCACCTACGATTTCGACTTTGCCCCGGCCAGCGACGAATGGGACGTCGAGTGGCGGTGGGACCACAAGCCCGACAGCCGGCACGTGCTCTTGGACGTGGCGGACAATAACACGCTGGAGCCGCCGTTGGGGCTGGAGGAAGAAGAGATCGCGAATTGGCTCGCAGAGAATAAGCAGGGAGACTTGAGCTTCGACGTCCAGGCGGGCGAAATTCGGGCGCGGCACGGGGCGCGCCTGGCCACGCTGCATGAGTTCGAGTGGCAAGCGATCGATCGCGTTCCGCTCGCCGCGTTGCGCGAGCGCCTTGCGGCAGCGCCGCTGGAAAGCATGCACTTGGTCAAATACCAGGCGGCCGAACGGCAGCCGCAGTCCTGGTCCGAAAGTTGGCAGGAATTCGTGGCCGAGGTTGGGATGGCCGCACAGCCCGCGGTGGTGCTCGAAACCGGCGACGGCAAGCTGGTGGTGCTGCGGGTCGAGCGGAACGACGATCAAACACTGCTCATTCGCGGCCGGGCCTGGCCGCGGCGGCCCAATCCCCCCTTCCACTCCGGCGACGACGAAGCGACGGATTCGGCCGGCGCAGATACACCGGGCAAACCCGCCGAAAAACCGTGACGCCGTGTGCCCGGCACCGCGAGGGGCGCTGCGGGGACGCCGTGGGGATGCTCGTCGCGAAAGGGGGGCCTCCCCGGGCGAAAAGGTCCCCGGGGAATAGTGGTGTTTGCCGGCCGCGAACGTTACGATTGGCAAATCCTCTGCCAATTCCGCCGCACGGCGGCGAAGACCTTTGGCCTCACCCCGCGGAACGGAATGCAACCGGCCGGAAGTGCGATGAAACGATTGGTGCGACAAATTGAACTCCTGGCGATCGCGGTGCTGACGCTTTGCGTGGTGCCAGTTAGCGCCCAGATTGCACTCGCTGCCCAGGCCGACGAGAAGCCCGCGCCCGCCGCAGCGACGGCCGACGCGAAGAAAGCCGTGCCGGCCGAGGACGAACAGAACGCGGACAAGCCGGCGACCGATCCGGCGCAGGCCAAAGTCGGCTTCTACGTGGCCGAGGCCGAAGAGGCCGAAGGGTTGACCGCGGCCGAGATCGAAGGCCGCGAAGGCGAAACGGTTTATCTGCACGCCGAGCCGGCCCTAACGCGCGACGACGTGGCCCAGGCGAACGTCGTGGTCGTGACCGGCCACGGACAGGCGGTGAACATCGAGTTCACTCCGGCCGGAGCGGCCAAGATGACCGAGGTCAGCCAGCAGAATCGCGGCAAGCGGCTGGCGATCGTCATGGATGGCAAGGTGCTGGCGGCGCCCAAGATGATGAGCAAGATGTCGGGCCGGGCGCAGATCATGCTTGGCCGCGGCGATGCCGACGACCTGTGCGCGGCGATCGATCCCGCCTATCGTGACCGGGCGGCCGCGGCCGAAGAGCGGGCCAATGCCGCGCGGGTGGCCGCCGATGTGCCGGCACCGATGCCGCTGCCCAAAGTGACCGATGCCGACCGACTGAGGCAGATCGGCCAGGCGCTTCGCAAAGCTCACGACGCCCGGCAGCAATTTCCGGACGTGGCGATGCGCGACGCGGCGGGCCGGCCGCTATTGAGCTGGCGCGTAGCGATTTTGCCTTTCTTGCCCGGTGGCCGGGAACTTTTCCAGCGGTTCCGCGTCGATGAGGCATGGGACAGCCCGCACAATCGCCCGCTCGCCGACGAAATGCCCGACGTCTACCGCACGGCCAAGTCGGCCCCGGGGCAGACGCGGTTTCTGGCCGCGGTGGGGGAAAAGCTGAGCTTTTCGCCGCAGCCTGGCAAGCGGAACGCCAAGTCGTTCACCGATGGTACGGCGCTGACGATTTTGGCCGTCGAGGCCGACGCCGAGCACGCCGTCGTTTGGACCCGACCCGACGATCTGGCCGTCGATCTGGCCAGTCCCAAGCGCGGCATCACCGACGGCGAAGCCAATTTTCTCGTGCTATTCGCCGACGGGCAAAGCCGCGACCTCAAGGGTTCGATTCGTGGCGACCTGCTGCGGGCGCTGTTCACGCGCGGCGGGGGCGAACGGATCGAACCGAGCATGGTGGCTCAAAGCGAGATCGCGCCGCGGCAATAGCGGGCGTGCTGATCCTGGCAGCGCGGCTCTTTCTATCGGTGTTGGCGTTTGGCGAGTGCGCGGCGCTGGCCGCCGACAGCAGCCCGACTAAGCCGCTGGCCTGGCCGGTGCCCGATTGGCAGACTTCGCCGCCGGACAAAGTGCAAATGTCCGAAGCCGGGCTCGAGGCGGTCCGCAAGTGGCACGAGCAATCGGGAACGCGGGCGGCGCTGGTCATTCGCCACGGCCGGATCGTGGGCGAATGGTATTTCGCCGGCGCGCGAGCGAACGAGCCACTGCTCGCCTTCTCGGTGACCAAGAGCGTGTCGAGCACGGCCGTCGGCATGGCGATCGCCAAAGGCAAACTCAGCCTGACGACGCCGCTGGGCAAGTTCCTGCCCGAGTTGGCACCGGCGGAAAAGAAGACGATCGCGGTCGGCCAACTGCTGAGCATGACGAGCGGGGTGTACAACAACCACAAGCTGGACCGCGTGGGCGATCCGTTTCGTTACGCCATGCTCGAAGCGCCGCTCGACTTTCATCCGGGGGAGAAATGGGATTACAACAACACCGGCCTGGCCCTGCTCTCTCCTTGCTTCGAGCGGGCGACGGGCCAGCGGCTCGACGAATTCGTCGCCGCTCGAATCTTCAAGCCGATCGGCATTCGCCCGGTCGATTGGACGTGGGACGAGGCCGGCGGGTTGCCGCTTCCCTACTCGGGCCTGCACATCACGGCCCGGGGGCTGGGCCGCTTTGGCCTGTTGGTGCTGCGCCGCGGCCGCTGGAAAGACCGGCAGATCGTGCCGGCTGATTGGCTCGCCCGGGCCACGCGGCCGTCGCAAGACTTGGAGAAAAACTACGGCTACTTGTGGTGGAACAACGCGCAAGGGAAATGGCGCGGCACGCCTTCCGACGCGTTCGCGGCAATCGGCAAGTTCGAGAACGACCTGCTGATCGTTCCCAGTCTCGATCTGATCGTGGTCCGGCT
>DATJTR010000374.1:0-3569 GCA_035503215.1 Pirellulales bacterium | reverse complement strand
ATTGCACCTGGTCGTTGCCTTCGTTGCGGAAGGTGCCGGTGCGGGTCTTGAGGTCGAGGCTGATCAATTCTCCCCACGGGCGGCGCATGTTGTCGGTCGGCACGATCACCTTGCCGGGAATGATTTGCAGCTTCGGCTTGTCGGCGGCGGCAGACGGAGCAGGCGCGGCGGGGTTCGCCGCGGGGGCCGCGGCGGGTTTGGTTTCGGGTGCCGAGGGCGCGGAAGGTACGGCCGGCGGATTGTCGGCGGCCAAAAGCAATGGCAGGGCAACGAGCGCGACGAGCAGGGCGAGCAAGCGCATGGGAAATGTCCCTTCGGCAGGCGGGATTGGGCAAAAGAGTTCCAGGGCCGCATCGATCAGGCGGGGGCGGCCCCTTCATTGTGCGCAGCGGCAGCGGCGGTTGCAACGGAAGTGGAGCAACGACTCTACTGCGCGGGCTGCGCCAAGAACTTCTTCGCGCCTTTCAGACGCGGTTCGGGGCGGAAAACCGAGCCGCCCGGCGATCGACCAGAGCACGCATCTTGGCGGCCAGGACGGTCGGCTCGATCGGCTTAAAGATGATGTCGTCAACGCCGCGCGCGATCAAGTCCTTGGCCAGTTTTGGCTCCGTCACGCCGGTCAACACCACGATCACCGGCGGATTGGCGCGGTTCAAGAGCTCAACGACCAGCGAGTGACCGTTCATGGTCGGCATGCGGAGATCGGTCACCACCGCGTCGAAATGGTCGGCGGAAACCAACAGGAGCGCTTGCTCGCCGTCGCGGGCGGCGTCGCATT
Organism: Pirellulales bacterium; assembly: GCA_035503215.1. GTDB lineage: Bacteria > Planctomycetota > Planctomycetia > Pirellulales > PALSA-1355 > DATJTR01. Next base: position 2,791 of record DATJTR010000374.1, on the reverse strand, counting down.
CGAAACCGCGCTCGCTGAGGGCACGCACCATCAGCATCCGCAAAGCATGTTCGTCATCGACGACCAGCACACGCAGGGGGTTCTCAGACATCGGTTCGAATCCTTGGGAACAAGATTAACAAGCGGCAGCGGCGGTTTCGACAGCCGCGACGTGGTTCAGGTGCTCCGCCGCGGCGCCCCGCGAACAGCGGTCGTCGGCATCGGTCAGGCTGTCGGCAATCGACAGCATCTGCGGATAGACCGACAGGAAGGCGTCCAACAATCGCGGGTCGAAGTGTTTGCCCTGCCCTGCGAGCAGCACTTGCAGAACTTCGTCCTGCGCCAGGGCCGGCCGGTAAACCCGGTCATGGCTGAGGGCGTCGAACACGTCGACGATCGCCACGATCCGCGCCGACTCGGGGATTTCGCTGCCGCTCAGGCCGGCCGGATAGCCGGTGCCGTCCCAGCGTTCGTGATGCCCCAGCGCAATCTCGTGCGCCATCCGCAGCACGGGAGACTGCGAACCCGCGAGCAGCGCCGCGCCGATTTCGGCGTGCGTTTGCATGGTGGCGTATTCGAGGGGCGTGAGCTTGCCCGGCTTGCTGAGGATGGCGTCGGGAATGGCGATCTTGCCGATGTCGTGCATCGGTGCGGCCAGGCGAATCTGCTGGACGCGCTCCCGATCCCAGCCGATCGTGGCGGCCAAAAGCTCGCTCTATTGGCCGGTGCGCTGGATGTGGGCGCCGGTTTCCTCGTCGCGCCACAGCGAGGCCTTAACGAGCCGATAGATCGTTTCTTCATGCGCCAGCCGGATCGCGCCCGTTTGCTCGCGCACTTTTTGTTCCAGCCGCTGCGTGTAGTCGCGGTTCTCAATAACCAGGCGGCGCCGCTCCAGCGCGTTGCGGACCTGGATCTTCAATTCGTCGGGTTCCACGGGCTTGAGCAGGTAGCCGTAGGCGCCGGCCGTGAGGGCCCGAATCGCTTTGCTCGCGTCTCCCTCGGCCGTGAGCATGATCGCGGCCGTGTCGGGAAACGCCGCTTTGATGCGGTCCAACAGGTCGAGTCCCGACCCGCCGGGCATGGTGATGTCGAGCGTGGCCAGGTCGATCTCGCCACTTTGCAACTGCTGCCAGGCGGCGGCCGGACTGTCGGCCGTCGAGCAGTCGTAGCCCGCGCCGCGCAGCCAGCGGGCGATGAGCTCGCGCACCGCGCGTTCATCGTCGACTACGAGAATGCGGGCTGGGTCGGCGCTTAGGCCTTGCATGGCGACGTCTCCGGCAAGTGCCGCGTGTCGAGCACCTCGCGCAACGTGCTCAACAGCAGATCGGGATCGAACGGTTTCTGCACCATCCGCACCCCTTCTTCGACGAGCGATTTCACGTGCCCCACTTCGGGATCGTAGCCGCTGCAAAAAATGACCGGCAGCGTGGCGTTCGTCAGCTTGATCCGTTCGTAGGCCTCGTGGCCCGTGAGCTTCGGCATCACGGCGTCGAGCAGGACGAGCGATACGTCGGCCTGGTGGGCCTCGAGCAGCTTGACCGCTTCGGCGCCGTCGGCCGCGGCCAGCACGCGGTAGCCGGCCTGACCGAGGATGCGCACGGCCACCTCGCGCACCAGCGGCTCGTCTTCGGCAATCAAGATCGTTTCGTGGCCGCCGACGGCCGGAGCCGTGGGCGGACTTTCCGTCGCCGCTTCGGAGTTCATGGCGAGCGGCAAATACACTTTGAAGGTCGTCCCCAGGTTCGGCTCGCTGTAGACGTTGATCAAGCCGCCGTGCTGCTGCACGCAGCCATAGACCATGGCCAATCCCAGGCCGGTTCCCTGGCCGACCCCCTTGGTGGTGAAGAACGGCTCGAAGATCCGTTGCTTCATCTCGGGCGGAATGCCGCAGCCGGTGTCGCTGACCGAAAAAACGACGTAGGCTCCCGGTTTCCCAGCGGGGTGCAGCGCGCAATAACGATCGGACAGCGCCACGCGCTCGGTCTTGAGCGCAAGCCGTCCGCCCTGCGGCATGGCGTCGCGGGCGTTGATGCACAGATTCAGCAGCATCTGTTGCAACAGGCCGCGATCGGCGTGCAGCAGGCCGGAGTCATCGGCCAGCGATAGCTGTAGCTCGATTTGCTCGCCGATCAGGGGGCGGAGCATGCGGACCAGGTCGTTCACCATTTCGCTCGGATTGAAGTCGCCGCGTTCGAGACGCTGGCGACGGCTGAATCCGAGCAGTTGGCGGGTCAAGGTTGCGGCCCGCTCCGAGGCACTCAGAACTTGCTCCAGGTCCTGGTGGCGTGCATCATCGGGCGCAAGCCCGTCCATGGCGAAATGCGTGTAACCCCGGATGGCTTGCAGCAGATTGTTGAATTCGTGAGCGATGCCTCCGGCCAGCGAACCGACAGCCTCAAGTTTTTGGGCCTGGCGCAGTTGTTCGTCGCGTTGGGCCAACTCGGCTTCGACTTCCTTGCGCTCGTGGATTTCCCGCTGGAGTTCCGCAGTGCGCGTTTGCACTTCACGCTCGACGAGATCGTGGGCCTGTTCCGTTTGGACCTGGTGCAGGGCCAACTGCCGCATGTCGGACAGACAGACGCGAATCGACAGCCAGAGGAAGAGGTCTTCGAACGCCACCCAAAAGCCGTGCTCCACGGTGCGAGCGATATCGACGACCGGAGCGCCGTAAACCGACTGCGGCCACCACAGCCCGCGGATCACATGGTCGAGCAGCACCACCACCGTCGCGGTTCCAAGCACTCCGGGTTGGCGGTACCAGGCCAAAAATGCCAGCGATCCGAAGACGTGGAAATGCGTTTCGATGCGCCCG
>DATJTR010000373.1:0-6086 GCA_035503215.1 Pirellulales bacterium | reverse complement strand
CGGCTCTTCGACTTCGTTGCGATAACTGGGGCCCTCGTCGAAGACCTTTTCACCCCAGTCCATGTCCTCGACCTTCCAGGCCGGATGGGCGAAGATGCGGACGATGCGGCCGGGGCGAAAACCTTCCAACAGCAGCCGCGGCGTGACGGTCCAGCGGACGCCGCTCGAACCAAAACCGTCAGTCGGCACGGGCTCGAACGCCTGAACCTCCGAGCGCTGCCGATCCACCGGGGGATTGTAGGTTCGCAGTTCCGTCGTGGCCACGCAGACGTCGACGCCGCGATGTTCCGTGGCATACTGCGTGGGCACGATATTATCTTCCTTCATCAGCGCGGCCGTGTCGGCCGGGTCGCCCAGCAGGGTGACGACGATTTGCTTGCCTTCGACCCGGTCGATCCACGCAGGCAGACCGCGGCGGCGGAGAAATGCGGCATGGCGTTTACGCTGCGTTTCGGTGGCTTTGTGCTGCACGTCGGTGCCGACCCAAATGTCGATCGCCGGGCCAACGCCAGCGGCGGCCTCGACGCGATTGAAAAGCAATTCGTCGCCGACGGCGAGATCGGCGAGTTTGATTTCCCCCTCGCCACGCCAGATCCGCGTTTTGTCGGTGACCGGCAGTTCGATGCGGACCGGTTGGCCGTCAGCCGGGGGCGCATCGCCGGCGCGGTGTGGCGAAACCAGCAGCTTGCCTTCGGCGGGCCGGGCTTCTTCCAAGCGGTAGCTCAAACCATCTGCGGCGGCCAGCGTGAAGTCGTCGCGCAGGTTGGCGCACTGCGTGAACGCGCCAGTAGCATCTTGATAGAGAAAGAACGTGCAGTGCGTGCCCAGCGGCACGTCGCGGAGGTCGGCCTCGGCCCCGAGGAAGTAGACCGAGCCGAACGGTGGCAGCACGAAGTCGACCAACTGGCCGCTGCCGGTGGTGCGGAATTGGCCGCGGCGGCGGATGAAATCGGCGGCGACCAATTCTCCTTCGATCCGATGTTCCGAGCCTTTGGGCGGAAACACGCTGGGACGCAGTTGATACCAAGGGCGGTCGGCGCCAGCCGCGGCAGTACTGGCGAAATCCGTGCGATAGGGCAGGGGATCGGCCGGTTTACTTTCGTCGGCGCGTGCCGCCAGCGGGGCGAGCAGGAGGAGTGAGGCGAGGACAGCTCTCATGCCAGAATCTCGGAGATCGGGCCGAGGCTGTCGACGAACCGCTCGCTGTTCACCTCCATCTTGTGGAGCATGGTCAGCATCAGGTTAGAGAGGCGGGCTTTGTCGTCCTTGGGCCTGCCGCACAGGCCTAGCCATTCGTCGTAGTCGAGCTTGTAAGGCTCGCCGTTCGGATGGTTGTAATCGATGTGCTGGCCGTGCTTCAGCCCCAGCCCGCGGCCGCCGGCCAGCAGGATGGGCAGATTGCTGTTCGAGTGGCTGTGGCCGTAGCTCATGCCGGAGCCGAACAGGACCATCGTGCGGTCGAGCAGCGGATCGCCGCCGTCGGCGGTGGCGGTGAGTTGACCGAGGAAATAGGCGAATTGTTGCATGATGAAGGCGTCGCTGCGGGCCAGCCGGTCGAGCACTTCGGGATCGCCGCCGTGGTGCGACAGTTGATGCCGCGATTGCGTGATGCCGATTTCCGGGATCGCTAGTCCGTTCCCTTCGCTGCCGTTCATGTAGGTGACGACGCGGGTCATGTCGGTCCGCAGAGCCAGCACGATCAGGTCGAACATCGTCCGCCAATATTCGCCGGCCTTGTCCTTGGTGATGTTGCGCTGGAACGGCGCGCCGTCGACCTTGGGCTTGGGCACGTCGAGCCAGGCGTCGAGCCGCTCGGTGCGCTGTTCGACGTCGCGGACGCTGTGCAGATATTCGTCGAGCTTCGTCCGGTCGTCGCCGCCTAATTGGCGGCCAAGAGACTTGGCGTCGTCGAGCACGGCGTCCAAAACGCTGCGGCGCTTGTTGAGGTTCGTGCGCTGGGCGGCCACGCCGCCGGGGACTTCGCCGAACAGGCGGTCGAACACGTTGCGGGGATTGTCTTCGGCCGGTAGGGGCACGCCGTCTCTGGAGAAGGCCAGCGTGCAGGAATTGTTCGGCTGGCCCGTGCCCGACATGATCGACAGCTCGAGCGAAGCGAACCGCGTATCGCGCGAGGTGACTTCGGCCATGAGCTGGTCGACCGAAACCGTGTTGTGATATTGGCGGGCACTTTGGGCGTCGATCTTGGCGCCGGTGAGCCAGGTGTCGGCACAGATGTGGGCCTGGCCGAGGCCGTTGGGATGGTGCAGGCCGCTGAAGACGGTAAAGTCTTCGCGATGTTTTTCCAGCGGTTTCAGCGCCGGCGAAAGTTCGTAGTCGCGGCCCGGCTTGCCGACTTGCCAGGTCATGCCGTTGACGCCGTTGGGGATGTAGATGAAGACGCTCCGCCGCGGCTTGGCCGGGGCGTCGGCCGCGCGGAGCGGCGTCATGGCGTCGAGCAAGGGCAGCGCCACCGTGGCGCCGGCACCACGCAGAAAATGTCGGCGAGACAAAAGCCAGCGCTGGCTGAGAAAATTGCTCATCGTGAGATCGCTTCTGGGGACCGAGGTTTTATTCTACCAGCTTGGCGTGCGATTCAGCGTTTCTGGAACAGGTCGCTCAGGACAAGGGTTTCGACCAGAGCGGCCAGAGCGTAGTCGTCGGTTTTATTCTGCTCGGCGATTGCGGCCAAGGATTTGCGGTCGTCGAACGTCATGCCCCGCCGCAGGGCATAGGTGGCGAGTTTGCCGGTAAACGCGGCGGCAAACTTATCGAGATCGTCGAGCATCAACCTCTTTAATTCGGTCGCGTCGGCGAATTTTCTTCCATCGGGCAGCTCGCCGCTGGGGTCGAGCCGGGGGTTTTCGCCCGAGCCGTCCCGCACGGTTTCTTCGGTCCGCCAGTGCCCGACGGCGTCGTACTGTTCGAAGGCCAGGCCCAAGGGATCGATTTTGCGATGGCAGGCGTTACAGGTGGCGTCGCTGCGATGGAGTTCGATCTTTTCCCGTAGCGAGATCTTTTTCTCGCCCGGCGGGGTGGGTTTGATGGCGGCCACATTCGGCGGCGGGGGGGGCGGCGGATTGCCCAAGATCGACTCCAGCACCCATTTGCCGCGATGCACCGGCCGGTGCCGGGTGCCGTCGCTCGTCAGGCCCAGGATCGACGCCTGGGTAAGCAAGCCGCCGCGGTGATCGTCGGGCTTGAGGGGGACGCGAACGAGCTGTTCGCCCTCGACGCCGGCGATGCCGTAGTGGCCGGCCAGGCGGCGATTGAGCAGCGTCCAATCGGAATCGAGGAATTCGCGAAGCGAGAGATTCTGCTGCAAGACTTCGCGGAAGAAACCGGTTGTTTCGCCGACCATGCTCTTTTCCAGATATTCGTCGTATTCGGGATAGATCTTCTTGTCGGGCTCGAACATGCCGACGCGGCGCAATTGCAGCCACTGGCGCGGAAACGAAGCGGCAAACGACAGGATCTTGGGGTCCTGCATCATCCGTCGCACTTCGCCGCGCAAGACGTCCGGCTGGTGCAGCGTGCCTTGGGCTGCCAGCTCACGCAGGCGATCGTCGGGCATCGTACTCCAGAGGAAATAGCTCAGCCGCGACGCCAGTTCCCAATCGTTCAGGGTCGAAGAGGGGCGATCCACCGAGCCTTCGACGAGATAGAGAAAGTTGCTGGAGCAGAGGACCGCGACCATGGCGGTTTTGACTGACGACTCGAAACTCTCACCCAACCGCTGCGCGTTTTCGGCCACGGCCACCAGGCGATCGACCTCCTCGGGCGCCAGGGGCCGGCGAAACGCCTGCGTGGCGAAGCGAGTGAGAATTTCGCGGGCGTAGGCCGTGTCTTTGGTCGCTCCCTCGCCGGCAAAAAACAGCCGCTCGTGGGCTGGCGGCGGCCAAGACGCCTGCACCGGCCCCTCGAACTCGACGTAGTCGACCAGCAGTGTCGGCCAGATCGGCTTGTACTCCTCGTCGGTCAACTTGATCTGCCACGGCTGGCGGTTTCGCACGTTGAAGAAGGGCTTGGTGGCCGTGGGCCGGGAGGGCCGATCTTCCGGATTCGGGCCGGGAACCGCATTCACGATGCGGATCAGATGCTTGCCCGGCGGCAGATGCGCACGGACTTCGATCGTGATCGGCGCGTCTTCCGGCGTCTCGACGTCCTGTTCCAAAAGCGGCCGGCCGATGTCGGTGGCGTAGAGCCGCAGCCGGGCAGCCCGGCCTTCCTTGGGGCCCATGCCACTGCACTTCACGCGGACGATGTATTCGCCGTTCGTCTTAATATCAAGGTCCCGGGCGTCGAGGGCGCCGTTGTTGGGAACGATGTCGGCCCGCACCTTGTCTAAAATGCCCTTGGCGGCCAGCTCGGCCCGCACGTCGCCGCGCACGCGCATGTCGGCGGCAGTCCAGCAGATGGTTTCGCTTTTGGGCTGCGGGCCGAGGGCCAGTGCTTCGCCCAACACGGTTTCGGCCGCGGCCAGATACTTTTCGATATGCGTGGCCGACAGACTGAGCACCGTGCCGATGCGCTCGAATCCCTGCCAATCGGGATCCTCGGGCAGGCCGGATGGATCGCTGGCGTCGAACGTCACGCCCAGCAGATCGCGAATCGTGTTTTTGTATTCTTCGCGGGTGAGTTTGCGGAACGACATCTTCTCGCCCGTGGCGGCCTGCCGGGCGGCTTCGGCCTCGGTGAGCTGCTGGCCGATCCACTCGGCGACGCGGGCCAACTGATCAGCCGGCGGACGAGGCTCGTCCTTGGGGGGCATTTCGCCGGTGTTGATGCGGTCCATCATCTCGGTCCAATGCGTTGCGGACCGGGGCGTGGCGAAATCACGCTCCAGCGTGTCGATGCGGAAATCGCTTTCGGACTTCTCCGGCCCATGACAGCGGACGCAATGCTGGGCGAGCAGCGGCTTGATGTCGCGGTCGAAATCGGCCGCGGCGGGGGCGTCGGCGCGGGCCCAATGTGGCAAGCAAGCAAGACTCGCCGATGCGAGGGCGGCCACACACCAAGCCCGAGCGAGGAGCCGCGAGCTACACGATGCGGTCATGGCAAAGCGAAGTCGGAAATTAGCAGGCCGCTCAGGGGCGATTCGCATCATGGGTGGCGCGAGGTGGACGCAGGGTTGGCGAGGCGGCAATGGCGGCGGGACTTTTTGTGGTCGATTTTTATTATCGACCTGCCCGCGTGCGATTGCAAGCAGACAAAAGGTCAAAAGGGGACATCACTGATTATTGACCGTGCCACGGGTAAGGAGTAGTTTGCTTTCATGCCTCGAACTGCGCGAGCCATCGAAGCCGATCTGATCTACCACGTGATCAATCGTGGCAATGGTCGCATGCGGCTGTTCCACAAGCCTGAGGACTATCAGGCGTTCGAACGAGTCCTGGCTGAGGGGCTTGAGCGGTACCCCGTCGACCTCCTCACCTATTGCATCATGCCCAATCATTGGCATTTAGTGGTTCGGCCGAGAAACGACGAGGCGTTGGGGCGATGGATGGGGTGGGTCGGCGTGACGCACGTGCGCCGCCACCATGAGCATTATCAAACGCGCGGCGGCGGCCATCTGTACCAGGGCCGCTTCAAAAGCTGCCCAGTTTCCAGCGATGAGCATTTTCTCACGCTCTGCCGCTATGTGGAAGCAAATCCGCGCCGCGCTCAATTGGTCGAGCGGGCGGAGCAGTGGCGCTACGGCGGGCTATGGCGCCGTCGTCGAAAATCCGCTGACTTGCCCCTTGCCGAATGGCCCGTTCGGCGGCCGCCCGATTGGCTTGCTAGGGTCAACCGCGACTTGCCCACGGGCACGCTGGAGAACTTGCGCGAGTGCGTGCAACGTGGCCGACCGCTGGGCGACGCGGATTGGGTGCGGTCGACTGCCGAGCGGTTGGGTCTGGGATTTACGCTCCGGGGTCCGGGCAGACCGCGGGCAGTAAATCAGTGATGTCCCCTTTTGCGCGGCGCAAAACCCTCCCAACTTCCGGGACGGAGTTCTCGCGAACGAAAGGGAGAGCTACACTCGCTCCAACAAACCAAGCAGCTCCCGAATTGCACCAACATAAAGCACCCCGTTTTCCGCGTCGTCC
>DATJTR010000372.1:0-4617 GCA_035503215.1 Pirellulales bacterium | reverse complement strand
AGCAGCATCGTGTGGTCTTTTTCGGGCCGGCCAAGGTGTCCCACGGAGAGCAACACCGGTCGGTCGCTGGCCGCGAACCAAGGATGCGGACAAGGCTGTTCGGCCTTGGCCAACAGATGGGAGTCGACGATTGGATTGTAGATCGATTGCACTCGACCTTGCGGCAGGCCCAAGCTTTGTTCGACGTTGCGGGCCACGCCCCGCGACACGCCGACGATGTGATCGGCCCAAGGATAAAGCCAACTGGCGAAGGTCAGTTCCCAGGGATGCGCCGCTCGGGCCGCGGATGACGTCGAGAACTGGCTGTGCTCGACGCAGATGACCGGCGTGCCGGTGCGGGCCAGGGCGCGAGCGGCAATTGCCGTAAGATTGACGTGCGTCATGTGCGAGATGACGCCCCGCGGACGCTCGCGCCGCAGGTAGCGGACGAGTTGCGGAATCGCCCCGCGCACGCGGGCAACGCCAAAATTGATGACCCGCACCTGCGGAGGAACTTCGGCCAACAGCGGGCCTTCGGCCCGGGCCAAGAGCAGATCGAGGGGGATGCCGGCTGCCGCCGCGACGCGGAGCAGATTCACGGTCACACGCTCGGCGCCGCCGGTGTGCAGATTCGAAGTGAACAGCGCCAACGGGCGCGGATCGCTCGCGGCCTCGATCGGGTCGTCCAAGACCGGCCGGTAATCGGACGTGATGGTAGCGTTCATGCAAATTGCCCCACGAAAAACAACTGCTGCGCAAGGCACCTGCCTTTGGAGCCGGTACCACGTTTTTCGCCGCCTGGAGCGCGGCGTTGTATCAGAATCTTCGTCTTAGGCGGTCGTGCTCGCGCGGCGGTGATGATCGGTAACCGCAATCAGCGGGTGCATCGGATCGACGTCGGTTTTGCTGGCCTTGAAGACCAGGTTTTCGCCGCTGCCGTGCCGGCCGAGGTAATACAAGCCGAGCTTGGCGGCGGCGATGGCGCGGCCCACCCAATTCAAACTCTTCCAGCAGACGAGCGGTCGTTCGATCGAGTAGTCGACCTCGAACGTGCGGGCGAGCAGCTCGCGCATCCGGCCGGCCGTAAAGCTTTGATAGTGTCCCCAGCGGTGGAACTGGCACTGGCAGCTCGGACAAACCACCGTTTGATTGGCCAACCGCTCGCGGGCCGGCACGGTGCCGATGATGAATCCGCCCGGACGGAGCACGCGATGGATTTCGGCCAAGGCCTGCTCCAGGACGGTGTTGGTGAGATGTTCGAGCACTTCGGCCACGACCACGGCCCCAAAGAAGTTGTCCTCATAGGGCAATTGCTCGGCGCGGCCGACGCAGACTTCGTCGCTGAGTCCTAGCCGCTGTTGCAAGAGCCCGACCGACCGCGCGCTGGGGTCGATCGTGTACACCGGCGTTCCCCAGCCGATCAGCTCTTGTTCCAAGTAGCCGGCCCCGATGCCGATGTTCAGCACCGGACCGTGTGCGCGCACGGCGCGGGCCAGGTGATGCACGCGGGCACGGCTGCTGTCGAAAATCTCGAGCTGCTCGACTTGAATCCGATCCCACAGCGCATCGTTCGGTTCGACTGCCTCTTTCGGTTCGGTGGGGAGAGCCGCGGCGGAGGGCATGACGTTACTCCGTGATAGAACGAATGTGCGATGGAACGGGGGGCGCGAAGGGCCGGGGCGGCCGAACGCGGGGGGGAATTCTAGGGACCCAGCGCGAAAACCAAAAGAGCAACTCGTGCGCGACGAACCGGCAAAATTGGCCGCTGGCACGCGGCGGATTCACGCGGCTTTTGTCTGCGCGCACTCGTGATGCGGGGGGGATGCTATCAATCGCAGCCGTCGCGCGAGGCAGTAATAGACGAGCGTCGTCGAGAACAGGTAGACGACGCTCGTGGAGAGCGCGATGCCGCAGATGCCGAACCAGCGCAAGAAAACCAGATCAGCCACGACGTTCACCGCCAGGTTGGCCGCGGCGATGCGGCCGATCGTTTTCGCCCCGCCCAAGGCCAAAAGGGTGCGCACGCCCAAGATGCCGGCAACATAGAACGGTACTTGCAAGAGATAGCAAACTTGCACGCGAGAGATGGCCGCGATCGTGTCGGCCGTTACGGCACCGCGCCAGAACAGCAGCTCGGCCAAGGGACGTGAGAGCAAGAGTAAAACCAAAGTGAGCGGAATCGTCAGAGCCGTGACGATTGCGACCAGCGAGCGGAGCGTGCGGCGGACCAGCGCCGCGTCGCCCAGGGCGGCGAGCCGCGAAAAATGGGGATAGACCGCGGTCCCCAGCCCGAGCGAAATCGTGCCCAGCAGCACGGCCACCAGTTTGTTGCCGTAGTTCAGCACGGTCACACTCCCCTGCCCCGTCCAGGTGGCCATCGACTGATCGACGAGCGGCGAGCAAGACATGAGTGCGGCGCCCGAGAGGAGATAGAGATATTGACGAACCACCGGGCCGGCTTCGCCGTGCGAGCGCAGGCTGGGCAGCACCGGCAAATGGCGGCGGAGCATAGCGGCGGCCAGGATCAGCATTTCCAGGGCATAGCCCGCCACGGCGCCCCAAGCCAGACCGGCGATGCCGAACTCCGGCACCCAGGCGAAGAGCGCCACGAGCATCATTGCCGGGAAGCTGACCGGAGCGATGGCCACAACGGTGAAAACTTCGCTGGCGTTGAGGATCGCTCCCCAGTAGGTCGACAGGCCGCAACAGGGAACGATCCACAGCAGGATTTGGCACATTTCAAGGGCGACTTCCCGCTCGTGCGGGGCGAAGCCGGGAGCCAGCAGCGGAAGAAACAGGGGCGTGCCGGCGGCCAGCACGCTGCCCAACAGCGCCAGGCCCACGACGACCTTAAGCATCATGGCCCGGATCAATTCGTTGGCCGAAGCGGTGCCTTGCTCGTGGCGGACGCGGACGAGCGTGGGCAAAAAGCTGGTCGAAAACGATTGCGAAACGATCGACCACACGACCATCGGCACCGCGTAGGCCACGAGGAACGCGTCCAAGTCGGCGCTGGCCCCGAAGCGGCCGGCGACGACGATGTCCTTGGTCATGGCCGTGAGTTTGACCAGCAGACTCAGGCCGGCCACCCAACCGGCGCGGGCCAGGAGATGCCAATGGCCGCCGGCAGCGGCGCCGCGCGGAGTCAAAAGGGCGGTCAGCCGTTTCGGGGCCGAGCGTCGTGTGAGAGTGGCGTTTGCCATCAGGCCGCGCTCGCCAAGGCCGCCGGATTGTGCATGTAGGCGGGGACCGGCAGCGCAAAATTGCGCAAGATCGTGGGAGCGATTTCCAAGGTCGAGATTTGTGACCGCCGGCGGTTCGCCTGGCGATCGGCCGGATCGTAAATGAGCAGCGAGCCCTGTGGCACGTGATAGGCGGTCGAACCCGATTTATCGTCGACCTTGACCGTTTGCAAACCGAGATCGGCGAACGAATGAGGTTGGCCGGCGAGTTGCGCCACAGGCGGGCTGAGATGCAAATTCGGATGGCCGAAATCGATGCTGAAGAAGCCCCCATCCGCCAGGCGGTAGCGGGGCGGATGACCATCGATCCGCAGGTTGTCCAAGGCCTGCCGGAACTCGGCCGCCTGGCGGTCGCCGACCACCTTGACGTTGAGCTGCGGGACCATGGCGGGCAGGCGTTCCCAACGCCCCGTTTCGACGCCGAGCGCGGCCATGAACCGCGGCACGTCGGTCACCAACAGCGCGGTTTCCAGCGGAAGCGCTGTCGTGGCGGCCTGGCCCATGCTGGTAGCGATCCAGAGGTTGTAATCGGGATGGTCGTCGACGAAACGGACCAGCCGGGCGAACATTGCGTCGAACTTCTGCATCGTGAAATGAATTTCGTGGCTGAACGTGCGGACCCAATGGTCGTCGAAGCCGAACCGGTCGTAGTCGGCCGGAAAAGCCGCCGCCCAGTAGCGGTGCAGCGACGAGGCGACGTGGTTCGTGAAGAAGCTGACAAAGTCGGGCAGCGTCGCGCCGAGCTGTTTCATGAAGACGTCGAACGCCAGCACCGCCTGATAGGTGCGGCGGCGGATTTTACGCCAGGCCTGCATCCGCTCGCTGACCAGGTGCACGCCGACGTCGACGAGCGTGCGCGGCCGCAGGCCCAGGCCGGGGGCCGCTGCCAACACATTGAGCGCGGCCTGCCAGGGCAGTTTCTTGGAGACGTTCAAAGCCGAATCGTGCACCATCCGCAGATTGAAATCTTGAAACGTCGAGAGGTGGCCGGGAAAACATTCGCTGCCGGCGGCGAACGTGTCGGGCAGATAAAACGCATAGTGCTGCAGATCGTCGGGCAGCGGATAGGAGTGCAGGCTGCCGCAGACGCCGGTGCGAACGCCGGATCGCGCCAAGAGCTTCCACAGCGCGGGAAACTCGCGGTCGACCTCACGCGTGTCCTGACCGAAATTAGCGATGAAATGCCGCGTGTCGGGGACGCCGCGATGCAGCGTGGGCCAGGTCGTCCAGGGCGATAGGTGCCCGACGTCCTCGGTGAACGTTTCGTACTGCCGGCATTCGGCCAGCCGCCGGGCCAGCGCCGAGCGGGGCTCCCAAGCGCAGAATTGGTCGATGATCCGTAGCGGAACTTCGTTCAGCTCGAACAAGATGATTTTTTTATCCATGTCGCCCCTTA